>JAYURX010000361.1:0-19475 GCA_043755965.1 Flavobacterium sp.
TATAAACTCAGTTGTTGGTTTCCCGCAAGCGGAACCTAACTTCTATAATAAGGACAACAACATGGAACTTATCTTAAAACAAGACGTTCAAAATTTAGGCTTTAAAGACGACGTAGTAAATGTAAAAAACGGATACGGTCGTAACTTCTTAATTCCCCAAGGTCATGCTCAATTGGCAACTCCTTCTGCGAAAAAAGTGTTAGCTGAAAATCTAAAACAAAGAGCACATAAAGAAGCTAAAGTCGTAAACGATGCAAAAGCATTGGGTGACGCTATAAAAGCTATCGAAATTAAAATTACAGCAAAAGCTGGTGGAGAAAAATTATTTGGTTCTATTTCTAACATTGATATTGCTGCGGCTTTAGAAGCTGGTGGTCAAACTGTTGATAGAAAATTCATCACTAGCGGTGTAGTAAAACGTACAGGTAAATATACTGCAACTGTGAGACTTCACAGAGATGTAGTTGTTGAATTACCATATGAAATTGTAGCTGAAGTTTAATATTTCACTGCATATTATAAAAGTCCCGATGTAAGTCGGGATTTTTTTTTGAAGCTAATCCCGCTATCCGTTTCAATCTTTTATAAATTGCCACGGGTTTAAACCCGTGGCAATTTATAAAAGGATTTCCACTACTATCAGGGCTAGGGCTTTAGAGATAAAACAATACTTACAACCATAGAACCTCAGCACCTCAGAACCTTTAGAATATGAAGTACAAAAGATTAACAAAAGAACAATTTGAAGCATTGCATAAGGAATTTACAACCTTCCTGGCAACCCAATCGATAGATAAATCCGAATGGGATAAAATAAAAAGTGAAAAGCCGGAAGTTGCCGAGCAGGAGCTGGATGTTTTCTCCGATTTGATTTGGGAAGGCGTTTTAACCAAGGCTAATTATTTAGAGCATTTCTCTAAAAATCATATTTTCCTTTTTCACTGTCAGGAGAAATTTATCCAGTCAATCGTATTGAAAGCTTTGAGCTCAGAAGTCGACTTTATGCAAAAAGATGGTTTGCAATGGTTGAGTGATAATGTATTTACGGATGCTGTGGAAATTCATTTGGGTAAAAAGGAATATCAGGAGGAAAGAAACGCCGCCATTTTTGATTTGATTAAGGAAGGAGCTATTTTGAGCGACGGACAATTGTATCTTCAAATAAACGGGATTATTCAATCTTAGTTTTTAGATTTTTTAAAAATATTTTGGCTATTTTAGTGCTCTATTTTCAGAACTAAAATAGCCAATTCTTTTTATGGATATTCAGAAAACTATTCAGGATTTACGCGATGAACTCAATCAACACAATCACAATTATTATGTGTTAGATACGCCAACGATATCTGATTTTGAATTTGACCAAAAATTAAAACAACTTCAGGAATTGGAAAACCAACATCCCGAATTCCATGACGATTATTCTCCAACACAACGCGTTGGTGGAACAATTACCAAAAATTTCAACACTGTGGTTCACAATTACAGAATGTACTCCTTGGACAATTCATATTCCAAAGAAGATCTAATCGATTGGGAAACCCGAATTCAAAAAATTCTAGGAAATGTTCAATTACAATATACCTGCGAATTAAAATATGATGGAGCATCCATTTCTATAACCTATGAAAATGGAAGACTAAAACGTGCCGTTACTCGTGGTGATGGTTTTCAAGGCGATGATGTTACTAATAATATTAAAACCATAAAATCCATTCCGTTAAAATTAAAAGGGGAATATCCGCCACGATTTGATATTCGTGGTGAAATCATTTTGCCCTTTGAAGGATTTGAAAAAATGAATCAGGAATTGATTGAAATTGGAGAAACTCCCTATTCTAATCCTAGAAACACCGCTTCCGGAAGTTTGAAATTGCAGGATAGCAGCGAGGTTTCCAAACGACCATTGGAATGTTTGTTATATTTTATAGTTGGCAATAATCTGAATTTCACCTCTCAGTACGAGGGATTGGAAGCAGCCCGGAATTGGGGTTTTAAAGTTCCCAAAGAAGCCACATTGGCCAGTACTATTGAAGAAGTTTTTGAATATATTGATTATTGGGATGCACATCGCCACGATCTGCCCTATGAAACAGATGGCGTTGTGATAAAGGTAAATAACCTGCACCAACAGGACGAATTAGGTTACACAGCAAAATCGCCACGTTGGGCGATGGCTTATAAATTCAAAGCCGAACAAGTATCGACTACGTTAAATTCGATTTCGTATCAGGTTGGAAGAACAGGTTCCATAACTCCGGTTGCCAATCTGAAACCGGTTCAATTGGCCGGAACTATTGTCAAGCGGGCTTCATTGCATAATGCGGATCAAATAGAAAAATTAGATATTCGTGTTGGTGATACCGTTTTTGTTGAAAAAGGCGGCGAAATAATTCCGAAAATAATCGGAGTTGATTTAACAAAGAGAAATCCTGAATCAGAAAAAACAGCTTACATCACACATTGTCCCGAATGCAATTCGGAATTAGTTAGAATTCCAGGCGAAGCCAATCATTACTGCCCAAATTTCTATGGTTGTCCACCACAAATCATCGGTAGGATTCAGCATTATATTTCGCGCAAAGCGATGGATATTGAAGGTCTTGGCGGGGAAACAGTGGCTTTGTTATTCAATAATGGTTTGGTCAAGGATTATGCTGATTTATACGAGTTAACCGTTGAACAAATTCTGCCATTGGAAAGAATGGCGCAGAAATCGGCAGAGAACCTGATTAATGGCGTTCAGAAATCTAAGGAAATTCCATTTGAAAGAGTTTTGTATGCCATTGGGATTCGGTACGTTGGAGAAACGGTTGCCAAAAAATTGGCGAAACACTACAAGAATATTGATGCACTACAAAATGCATCTTTACTGGATTTAATTTTAGTAGATGAAATAGGAGAGAAGATTGCGCAAAGCGTAATCGAGTTTTTTGAAAATCAGGAAAATGTTAAAATAATAGAACGGTTAAAACAATTTGGCGTTCAATTAGAATTGGTTGAAAAATTTAACCCCAACGCTACCGATAAATTAATGGGTAAAACCTTCGTTGTTTCGGGTGTTTTTGAGAAATTCTCCCGTGACGATTTGAAAAAGGCAATTGAAGATAATGGCGGGAAAGTAGGAAGTTCTATTTCGGCCAAAACTGACTTTGTTGTTGCAGGAGAAAATATGGGTCCGTCCAAACTGGAAAAAGCAAATCAACTAAAAATTGCTATTATTTCAGAAACAGATTTTTTGGCTATGATTACAAATTGATACATAGCTTTGATTAATTTACCTATAATAATTGCTACTTTTAAAAATATTAGAGTAACTTTATTTAAGTTTTTTTGAAATCACAATTTGATGCAAAAAGAAAACATAATAAAGTGGTTAACTGTATGTTATTTTGCAATAGCTTTTTTTGAAGTTATAGCTGAGTATTTTGTAAACAGACCTCTAATATGTATTTTGAAACCGGTAATTCCTCTTTTTTTAATTGTAATTTATTCAATCGAATCCAATAAAAAAAATGTTCTTTTTATAGTCGCATTGCTTTTATCATTAATAACTAACATCCTCTTTATTCCAAACACCCCAACTTATTTGTTTTATGGCTTATTGATTTTTACAGTGCATCGTATCATCGTAATATATCTAATATTTAGTCTGCAAAAAGTCAATGATTCCATTCCTTTGATAATTGCAACAACTCCTTTTTTATTAATATTCTTTTATTTGTTTTTGGAAACTGTTGAGATTCCACCAAATAGCATTTACCTGATAATATTTCAAAATTTATTGATCTCAATGTTTGCCGGAATTGCGCTTTCAAGTTATTTTATGAATGATAACAAGCAAAATTCAGTACTGCTAATCAGTGCTTTGATTTTTGTGATGCTGCAGTTAGTGGTATTTGTAGAAAAGTATTATTTGATAAATGAGTTCGAAGAATTATTCAGACCAATAGCAATGGCATTCAACGCTTTGGCATTCTTCTCGTTTTACAAATATGTAATTGTTGCCGAAAAATCACACAATGATCGACTTTCCTAAGGCAATTTTAGATGTATCGTTATCGAAATAAAAATCAATTCGGCCAAGATTTATACCGTAACAACCAACTTGGTTTACCAAAACATCTTTTCCATTAGCATTTTTTAAAACGGTTGGTTTGTCCAGGAAAGTGTGTGTGTGACCACCAATAATCAAATCAATATCTTTGGTCAGTGCAGCCAATTTAACATCACTTATTTTATCCGGGTCGTTTTTGTATTGATAACCAATATGCGAAAGACAAATCACCAAATCGCATTTTTCTTCATGCTTTAAAATCCTCGCCATATCCTGGGAAATACTAATGGGATCATGATAAACGGTTTCCTTGTAGTTTTTTTTGTCTACCAAACCTTCAAGCTTAATCCCAATTCCAAACACACCAACTCTAATTCCGTCATTATTAAATATTTTATAAGGCTTTACATGACCATTCATGATCGTATTTTTGAAATCATAATTGGCATTGACAAATTCAAAACTAGCATTAGGTAATTGATTGTATAAACCTTCAATTCCGTTGTCAAAATCATGATTACCAATGGTTGCCAAATCATATTTCATCATGCTCATCAGTTTGAACTCTAATTCACCACCATAATAATTAAAATAAGGCGTTCCCTGAAAAATATCACCGGCATCAAGTAATAAAACATTTGAATTTTCTTTTCGAATGGTTTCAATTAAAGCAGCTCTTCTGGCAACGCCACCCATATTCGGATTCTTCGGATGCGTTGGCGGAAAAGGATCAATATAGCTGTGTACATCATTGGTATGAAGTATTGTTAAACGTTTGGTGTCAACCGTTTTAAAACTACTAAGCGTTAAGCCGCCAAGCCCTAAAAAAGCTGAACTCAATGCAGTATTTTGTATAAAATCTCTTCTTTTCATGATGCTATTCTTTAGAAATTCTAACGTCTCTGTTAGCTGTAATAATTTTGTTTTCCTTGAAATAATCAATAATGATGTTTCTAAGTTTATAGTTTAAATCATATTGGGCAACGCCTTTTTTAAAGAAAAGCATATTATCGCCACCATTTGATAAATAATCGGAAGTCACAACATAATAAACTTTGTTTTCATCCAAAGCTTTTCCGTTAACCAAAATGTTTGTTGGCTGATTATTTTTGTCGATTGTGAATATCAATCCTTTTAAAGGATGAGGCTTTTTTTCCGAAATAATATAGTTTATCATTTCCATAATCTGTTCTCTTTTGAGTCCGATGACAATCGCACTGTTTTCAAACGGCATCACTTCATAAGCCGTTCTGGCAGTTACATTTCCTTTTGGGATAATACTTCTGATGCCACCATGATTCAGCAAACAAATGTCGATTGCTTTTTTTTCGGGCAGTTGAAAGACTTTATCTGATTTTTCAAATGTAATATCTGCAAGGAAGTTTCCCATTGGAGTTTGCCATTCGCCGGATTTATCAATAGTTTCAGGGGCATTGGCCAAGACTATATTCAAATCGGCATCGATTCTGTCGCGATAGGGTTTGATAAAGTTTTCAATCTGCTGCGCCTGTTCGCTGTCGCTCGAGCCAACAACTTCCGAATTCTTGTCTGTAATCCCAATTTCCTTGCCTTCAATTTTGGTAACGACGTATTTCTTTTCGGCACAGGAAATAACAGCAATAAATGTTAATAATAAAACAAAATGCTTTACTACACCGTTATAGTTTTTTAGTTTTACCATCGCTTTCGGCACTAATTTTAGTAAATTTGTAAATCAAGTAAAAGTAACATGTTTTTAAATTACTTAAAGGATTTTTCAACAAAAAAAATTGTTAAAAATAGCTTATCAAATGTTAAGCATTCGCCTTCCGATAACGTAATCAAAACTGTTGGGATTATCTTTGATGAAACCTATTTTTATGAACGGGAAGACATGGTCAAAGAATTAATTCGAAAAGGAATTGATGAAAAGGATATTAAAGTTTTGGTTTTCAAAAACAAAATAAAAAAGAATGAAGTTTTTGATTATCCTGTTTTTAGTCACAAGGATTTGAGTTGGCATGGAACTGTAGATAAAAAAGAGGTAAAAGAGTTTATTGCTGAGCCTTTCGATTTGTTGATTAATTATTACGATACCGAAAAAGTAGCATTACTATTGGTTTCTCATTTATCAAAAGCAAGTTTCAAAGTTGGTTTTGCGTCTATTGACAAGCGATTAAATCATTTTATGATTAATACCAATGCCGAAAACTATAAAGTTTTTATGTCCGAATTATTCAAATATTTAAAAATTCTAAACAAAATATAACATGCAATCATTAATTGGAACCGGAGTTGCGCTTGTTACACCATTCAAAAAAGATTTTTCGGTAGACGTGGAGGCTTTGAAAGCCATAGTTAATTTTCAGATTGATAATGGAATTGATTACTTGGTTGCTCTTGGAACAACTGCTGAAAGTGCTACCTTATCAAAAGCTGAAAAGGAAGTGGTTATTAAAACAATCGTTGAGGCTAATAAAGGAAGATTGCCTTTAGTTCTTGGCATTGGCAGCAACAATACGGCTGAAGTTGTCGAAGAATTAAAATCCGGTAATTTTTCAGATTTCGTTGCGATTTTATCGGTTTCACCATATTACAACAAACCAACACAGGAAGGCATCTATCAGCATTTCAAAGCCATAGCTGAAGCATCACCAATTCCGATAATTTTGTATAATGTTCCGGGAAGAACTTCAAGCAATATGCTGCCTTCGACTATTATTAGATTGGCTACCGATTTTAAAAACATTATAGCGGTGAAAGAAGCTGCCGGAGATATTGTGCAAGCCATGAAACTAATACAGGATAAGCCAAAAGACTTTTTAGTGATTTCGGGTGATGATATGGTTACGTTGCCGATGATTTTGGCTGGAGGCGCAGGTGTTATTTCGGTAATTGCAGAAGGTTTCCCAAAGCAATTTTCAGAAATGGTTCATCTTGGCTTAAACAAAAGAGTAGACGATGCTTATAAAATCCATTACCTTTTAGCCGATTCAATCGATATGATTTTTGAGCAAGGAAACCCGGCCGGAATTAAAGAAGTCTTTAAATCATTGGGCTTGTCGGAGAATACTGTGCGTTTACCACTAGTAAATGTCAACGAAGATTTGGCAAATCGTCTGCATAATTTTACCAATAAAATTTCAAAAATGTAGTTTTTTTGAAGTCGAAAAAAATATTTTGTATTCAACAATTAATAACTAAATTTGCAGTTGATTTTTTAAAACCCGAAATGGCTTTAAAATCAGCTGAATTAAATAAATAAATGAAGAAATTTTTAGCCCTATTCGCAGTAATTATATTTTTATCTTCTTGTAGTGATTACCAAAAAGCATTAAAATCGGAAGATGTTGCTGTTAAATTTGCATCAGCTACAAAAATGTATGAAGCCAAAAAATATGGTAAAGCGATCCGCCTTTTTGAACAAATTGCTCCGGCATATAAAGGAAAGCCTCAAGCTGAAAAAATGTTTTATATGTATTCACAGGCTTTATACAAAACAAAGCAATATTATTTAGCGGGTTATCAGTTTGAGAGTTTTACAGCTAGCTATCCAAAAAGTGAAAAGATTGAAGAAGCTTCGTTTTTAGGTGCCAAATCATTTACTTTTTTATCTCCGGTCTATAGTTTAGATCAAACCGATACGTATAAATCTGTTGATAAACTTCAGAATTATATCGATACCTATCCGGAAGGACAAAATTTGGCGGAAGCAAATTTATTGGCAAAAAAATTAAGGGAAAAATTAGAGAGAAAAGCATATGAAAATGCTAAAATTTATTACACCATATCAGATTATAAAGCGGCAATGGTAGCTTTTGACAACTTTATGATTAATTTCCCGGGAACTGTCTACAAAGAGAAAGCATTATATTATAAATTTGATTCTGCCTATTTATTAGCAATTAACAGTATTCCTTCGAAAATGAAGGAACGACTTGAAACTGCAAAAACGGCCTATTCAATTTTGATAAAATTTAAAGCAGATACCCAATACAAATCAAAAGCTGACGAAATGTTGGCCCGAATTGAAACCGATTTAAAACAATTTACTAAATAAAAAAGTCATGGATTTAAAAAAGACGAATGCACCAGTAAACACAATTACTTACAACAAAACGGTAATTGAAGAGCGTACTGGCAATGTTTACGAGGCAATAACAATAATGGCTAAAAGAGCAAACCAAATCAATTCTGAAATTAAAAAAGAATTGACTGAGAAATTGGAAGAGTTCGCAACTTACAACGATAGTCTTGAGGAAATCTTTGAAAACAAAGAGCAAATCGAAGTTTCTAAATACTACGAAAAATTGCCAAAACCACATGCATTAGCTGTTCAGGAATGGCTTGATGACAAAATTTACTACAGAGATACTACAAAAGACTAATTAAGATGTCTGTTTTAAGCGGTAAAAAAGTACTACTTGGTGTTTCCGGAGGAATTGCCGCATACAAAACAGCAATATTAGTTCGACTATTCATAAAAGCAGGTGCGCATGTCCAAGTGATAATGACACCTGCTTCTAAGGATTTTGTAACACCGTTAACCTTATCGACATTATCTAAAAATCCCGTACATTCTACTTTCTATGACGAAGCAGATGCAAATGCGCAATGGAACAACCATGTTGAATTAGGACTTTGGGCCGATTTAATGGTTATTGCTCCGGCAACTGCTAACACACTATCTAAAATGGCAACCGGCAATTGTGACAATCTTTTAATTGCTACTTATTTATCGGCTAAATGTCCTGTGTATTTTGCGCCAGCAATGGATTTGGATATGTACAAACATCCTTCAACGATTTCCAGTTTTTCGCTTTTGAAGAAATTCGGCAACATTATGATTCCGGCTGAAACGGGTGAACTTGCCAGCGGATTATCCGGCGAAGGAAGAATGGCGGAACCTGAAAATATTATAGCATTTCTTGAAAAAGATTTGGAAAGTAAATTGCCTTTAAGAGGCAAAAAAGTACTTATTACTGCGGGTCCAACTTATGAAGCAATTGATCCGGTTCGTTTTATTGGAAATCATTCTTCAGGAAAAATGGGCTTTGATATTGCGGCCAGCGCTGCCAATCTTGGTGCGGAAGTTACTTTAATTTCCGGTCCGACACACTTAAACGCAAAAAATCCCGTTATTAATTTAGTTCGTGTGACTTCAGCTCAGGAAATGTATGACGTATGTCATGAGCATTTCAGTTCCGTTGATGTGGCAATTTGTGCCGCTGCAGTTGCTGATTACAAGCCAAAATTTGTAGCGGAACAAAAGATTAAAAAAGCAGAAGCTGCCTTAACAATTGAATTGGAAAAAACACAGGATATATTAGCTTCATTGGGAAGAATTAAAGAAAATCAATTTTTAATTGGCTTTGCGTTGGAAACTGAAAATGAAATTGAAAATGCCAAGTTGAAAATTCAGAAAAAAAACTTAGATTTGATTGTTTTAAATTCGCTTCAGGATGAAGGTGCAGGTTTTGGGAAACCAACCAATAGAATCACATTTATTGATAAGGATTTTGTGGTTGAACCAATGGATTTAAAATCGAAAGAACTCGTTGCAGAGGATATTATGAACAAAGTAATTTCACATTATGAAAAAAATAGTTAGTTTTCTTTTTTTGCTTTTTGTTGGAGTAATGGAGGCACAACAATTAAACTGTTCAGTTCAGATTAATTCGGATAAAGTTGCAACAACTAACAATCAGATATTTAAAAATTTAAAGACTTCCATAAGTGATTTTGTAAATAAAACCGATTGGACAGGAGACGAATACAAACCAAATGAGAAAGTTGAGTGTTCGATGGTCATCATAGTGAACACCTATGAATCAAACCAGTTCTCAGCAACGATACAGGTGCAATCAACAAGACCGGTTTTTAATTCGACCTATTCGTCTCCGGTGTTTAATTATAATGACAAAGATTTTAGCTTTCGTTATGTTGAATTTGAAAACTTACAATTTAATCCTTCCAATTTTGATTCTAATTTAGTTTCTGTTTTGGCGTATTACAGTTATATGATTCTTGGTTTTGATGCCGATACGTATACGTTAATGGGTGGAAATAAACATTATGAAGTAGCGCAACAAATCCAAAGCGTAGCACAGCAAAGTGGTTATAGAGGCTGGAGTCAGTCTGATGGAAATCAAAACAGGTATTTCCTTGCAACCGATATACTTGGCGGAACGTATGACGCATACAGAGAAGCTTTGTATCAATATCACAGAGAAGGTTTAGATACCATGAGTAGTGATGTAAAAGGGTCAAAAGATAGAATTATCGGGTCAATCAATACACTGTTAAAACTATATGCTGTTCGTCCAAATGCTTTTTTAACCAGAGTGTTTTTTGATGCCAAAGTAGATGAATTGGTTTCTATATTATCTGGTGGCCCAAAAGTTCCTTTAACTGAAACTATAGAGAATTTAAATAAATTGTCACCACTCAACGTAAGTAAATGGCAAACGATTAAGTTATAATTAGTACATTTACTACTTAAACTTTTTCTTCATTTCTCAACATGATTACATCGTTATCCATTGAAAATTTTGCCCTGATAGAGAAACTTGATATCGATTTTTCGAATGGATTTTCGATTATAACTGGTGAAACTGGAGCAGGAAAATCTATACTTCTTGGCGCATTGGGTTTGGTTCTAGGAAAACGCGCTGATTTAACTTCACTTAAGAATAAGGACGAAAAATGTATCGTGGAAGCCAATTTTTCTATTGGTAAATACGATTTGCAATCTTTCTTCGAAACCAATGATTTAGAGTATGAACAAGAAACTATCATTCGACGGGAAATTCTGCCTTCCGGAAAATCCAGGGCATTTGTAAATGATAGCCCGGTAAATCTCCAGCAACTTCAGGATTTAAGTTTCTATCTGATAGATGTGCATTCACAGCATCAAACTTTAGAGCTATCCGAAGAAGAGTATCAATTTAAAATCATTGATTCTATTGCTAACAACCAAGAGTTTCTTAACGAATTTCAATCCACTTTAAAAAAATACCGATCGGCAAAATCGGCTTTGGAATCTAAAAAAAATGTGTTTTCGGCGGTTTTAAAAGAGAAAGATTATGATGAATTCTTGTATCAGGAATTGGAATCTGCCAATTTAAAAAAAGGTGAATTAGAAGAATTAGAGCAACAATATCAGGCATTAAGCAATGTTGAATTCATTAAGGAAAACCTGGATAAACTTTTGGCTTTTGCCAATGAAGAAGAATTTGGAATCATAAAAAACTTAAAAGAATTCAAGGCTGCGCTTCAGAAAAATGTTGATTTTTCTGCTGAATATCAATCGCTTTTTGAACGTACCAATAGCATCCTAATTGAATTTGATGATATTGTCAAAGAAATAAACCGGGAATCGGATTTGGTTTTTAATGATCCCGAAAAACTTGAAGCAATTAACCAAAAACTGCAACTGATTTATAATCTTCAGAAAAAACATAACGTCTTAACGGTAGAAGAATTAATTCAGATTAAAACGGATTTAGAAAGTAAAGTTGTTTCGGTTGCTACCATTGAAGAGGATATTGCAACGCTTGAAAGTAACATCAAAGATTTCGAACTGCAATTGGATGCAGTTGCTAATAAAATAAGCAAAAGCAGGAGAGAAGCAATTCCTAATTTGAGTGAAAAATTAATTTTTATCCTGAACCAACTGGGCATGCCAAATGTTCGGTTTAAAATAGAAATTATTGCTTCTGACAGTTATCACAATAATGGAAAAGATACGCTACAGTTTTTATTTTCTGCCAATAAAGGAACTGATTTTGGTTTGCTTAAAAAAGTTGCTTCCGGTGGAGAAATGTCCCGAATCATGCTGGCTGTAAAATCAATTTTGTCACAATACTCTAAACTGCCAACTATCATTTTTGATGAAATTGACACTGGAGTTTCTGGTGAAATAGCCAACAAAATGGGAGAAATTATGAGAGATATGAGCAAAACTATGCAGGTTTTTGCTATAACACATCTCCCACAGATTGCTGCCAAAGGAATAAATCATTACAAAGTTTTCAAAACCGTATTGGGCGAAAATACCGTTTCGGAATTGAAATTATTAAACAGCGATGAAAGAATAATTGAAATTGCCGAGATGCTTTCAGGTAAAGATATTTCTGATTCGGCCGTTAATCATGCCAAAGCATTGTTAAATTGAAATGCTAATTTATTACTTTTGTAATTCAAAAAAACTAACATTAAATACATATCATATGATTATCGAACCAAGAATGCGGGGATTTATTTGTTTGACTGCCCATCCTGAAGGCTGTGCACAAAATGTTAAAAATCAAATTGAATATGTAAAATCAAAAGGTCCTATTGACGGGGCAAAAAAAGTACTGGTAATTGGAGCTTCCACTGGTTTTGGATTGGCTTCAAGAATAACAAGTGCTTTTGGTTCAGGTGCGGGGACAATTGGTGTTTTCTTTGAAAAACCACCGTCAGAAGGCAAAACTGCAACTCCGGGTTGGTATAATTCAGCGGCTTTTGAAACAGAAGCTCAAAAAACGGGTTTGTATGCTAAAAGTATTAACGGCGATGCTTTTTCAAATGAAGTGAAACAACAAACAATTGATTTGATTAAAGCTGATTTAGGCCAGGTTGATATGGTGATTTATAGTTTGGCTTCTCCGGTCCGCATGCATCCGGTTACCGGAGTTTTGCATCGGTCTGTATTAAAACCTATTGGACAAACATTTTCAAATAAAACGGTTGATTTTCATACCGGCTTGGTTTCTCAAGTTACTATCGAACCTGCAAATCAGGAAGATATTGACAATACGGTTGTTGTCATGGGCGGCGAAGATTGGAAGATGTGGATGGATGCTTTAAAAAATGCTGGTGCTTTAGCAAACGGAGCGACAACAATTGCCTATTCTTATATAGGTCCCGAAGTTACAGAAGCAGTTTACAGAAAAGGAACTATTGGTTCTGCCAAAGATGATTTGGAAGCGACTGCTTTCAAAATTACGGACGATTTAAAAGATTTAAACGGAAAAGCATATGTATCGGTAAATAAAGCTTTAGTAACACAAGCCAGTTCTGCAATTCCTGTTATTCCGTTATACATATCACTATTGTACAAACTCATGAAAGCGGAAGGAATTCATGAAGGTTGTATAGAGCAAATTCAAAGATTATTTGAACAGCGGCTATATACAGGTAAAGAAGTTCCTACTGACGATAAAGGCAGAATCAGAATCGACGATTGGGAAATGCGGGATGATATTCAGAAAAGAATAAAAGAATTATGGGCAAAAGCCACTTCTGAAAATTTAACCGAGATAGGAGACTTAGCAGGCTATAAGCAAGATTTTCTAAATCTGTTTGGTTTTGGTTTTAAAAATGTTGATTATAACGCTGATTCTAATGAATTAGTTATGATTAATAGCATCCAAAGTTAATTTGTTGATATTTTTTTAATAACTCTAATTTTAAACTCACAAATTATTTGTGAGTTTTTTTATTTATTTATATATTTCGACAATTAACTTTTAAACTTTAACAACATGAAAAAAATTACATTATTATTAATGCTTCTGGTCACATTTTCAGGGTTTGCACAGTTTCCGTTACCCTATTGTGGCCCGATGACTTTTACAAGTAACGTTGAACCAATAACATTGGTCGACTTTGCGGGAATCAATAATCCTAGTGCTGCTTTAGTCGGACCAAATAACGGTACCACTATAATTGCACATGAGGATTATACTGCAATTGTTGGAAATGTAACTGCGGGAACTACTTATCCAATTACCCTAAAAGGAAATACTGACGGTAATTTTTCGACAAGCCTAAGAGTATATATTGATTGGAATCAAAACAATCTTTTTACGGACGCTGGAGAATCTTATGACATTGGAACTATTGTAAATTCAACCGGTGAAGATGCCATTCAATTAGTTGGAAACATAGCTGTTCCTGGTACTGCTTTGGGAGGAAACACGAGAATGAGAGTTATTAAAAGATACAATGCTTATGGAACTTCTTGTCAAACGGGAACAGGATACGGTCAAACTGAAGATTATACTTTAAGTGTAACTGCTGTTCTTCCTTGTTTAACAGGATTCAATTTTCCATCTGGTACAACTGTTCCGGGAACTTGTGATGGATTTACTTCAACACAGATATCTGAATTTTCATGGGCAGGAGATTATTTTTATGTAGCGGTTACAAGCGGGCAAACATATAAATTTTCAAGTTCTGTAAACACAGATTATTTTACTCTAAGCACCGACGATGGTGTCACAGCTGTCGTTTCTGGTGCAACACCATTAACCTGGGTGTCTACTTTCACAGGAGACCTAAGAGTACATTTAAATACGAATTCATTATGTGGTACTGAAGATGTTGATAGAACCACAAGTGTAATTTGTGGTGTTACCTGTTTAACAGGAACATTATATCCGGCGGCAACTTATGATGTGCCAGTTTGTGATGGAACTACGGTTAATGTTGTAGCGACTGACTCTTGGGCTGGTGAATATTCAAACATTAATGTTTTTGACGCAAATGACTATGTTTTTTCAAGTTCTGTAGCTACCGACTATCTAACAGTAGCATCAGCTGATGGATTAACAGTTTTAGCCGTAGGTACAGGAAGTGTAAATTACGGACCAACTGCTGACGGTGTAGTTAGAGTTTATTTCCATACCAATTCTACATGTGGTACTCAAGCAACTAACAGAGAGAGAAGAATTGTTTGTACTACTGCATTAACAGTCCCACAATGCGCATCAAATCCAACTCCTGCCGATGGCGCTATTAATGTTCCTGCTTTTTCTGATATAGGGTTGTTCTGGGATGCGCCAACAACTGGTGACCCTGCAACTTCATATGATATATATATAGGTGATTCTTTGGCAACATTAGCTTTCGCAGGTAATGTCGCAACAAATAGTATTCCTAATGCGGGTCAGGTTGGTGCCTATAACACTACAATCTACTGGCAAGTTGTACCAAGAAATGCTGCGGGCGCAGCAGTTGGTTGTGCTATTTGGAGTTTCACATCAGAGCCACAACCAACAGATGCTCCGGATTATGCTAATTTACAGTTTCCTTACACTGCAACAATTACACAAGGTGGAAGCGTAACAGTATATGGACAAGTCTATGAAGGTGGTTTAACTGATGTTGCACCAAATATTGATGGGCAAGCTCCTGGTATTTTAGCATGGGTTGGAACTGGAGGCACAGGAACAAATCCAAATACTTGGACAAACTGGACTGTAGCTACCTGGAACGCAGGTCACATTTGTAACAATGATGAATATCAGGCAAATATTGGAGCAACTTTAGTTCCTGGCTCTTATGATTATGCTACACGATTTACGTTAAATGGAGGACCATATGTTTATGGTGGAACTAATAATGGTTTTTGGAATGGGACTACAAATGCTAGTGGCGTGCTGACAATAAATCCGGCACCAGCACCAGCAAACGATACTTGTGCGGGAGCTATTGCTTTAATTCCAGGTGGAGTATTTGCTGACAACGCTGTTACCGGAACTGTCTTAGGTGCTACTGACGCAACAGAAACTCCATCTTGTGCTTTCAACAACACTCAAAATTCTGATGTTTGGTATACCGTTGAAGTACCACCATCCGGAAATTTAACTATTGAAACACAAATTGAAACAGCCAATTCTTTAACTGATACAACAATTGCTGCGTTTTCAGGAACATGTGGTTCATTAGTTGAAGTAGGTTGTGATGATGATGCAGGTCTGGGATTAATGTCATTAATGACGTTAACAGGTCAAACACCAGGTACAATTCTTTACATCGGAGTGTGGAAATGGGGTACAGCTGCTCCAAGCGGAACAGTGAATCAATTTAGAATTTCAGCTTACGACGATGGTTTAGGAACCGGTTCATTTGATAATGCTAGCTTTGCATATTATCCAAACCCTGTAAAAAACATCTTGAACTTATCTTATAATCAAGAAATTTCAAATGTTGAAGTGTTTAATTTATTAGGACAAAAAGTAAGTTCTAATGCTATTAATGCTAATAATGCTCAGATTGATATGTCAAACCTTTCAAAAGGAGCTTACATGGTTAGAGTAACATCTAATGACCAAGTGAAAACTATTAAGGTTATTAAAGAATAGTTTTAAAATTAATTTATAGATAAAACCACCTAGAAATAGGTGGTTTTTCTTTTTTATAAAACTTATCTTTGTTAAAATTTATACGATGTTTTCAATTATTATTCCAGTTTATAACAGACCAGATGAAATTAAAGAACTCTTAGAGAGTCTTTCTATTTCTGATTATAACAAAGAATATGAAATTGTAATTGTTGAAGATGGTTCTACACTAACGTGTAAAAATGAAGTTGAACAGTTTAAACAAAAACTAAACATCGCTTATTATTTCAAAGAAAACTCTGGTCCGGGAGATTCCAGAAATTATGGAATGAAAGTAGCTAAAGGAGATTATTTTATAATTTTTGATTCAGATTGTATTATTCCAAAACAATATCTCAACGAAGTGGAAAAAGAGTTAACAGCAAATTATGTTGATTGCTTTGGCGGTTCAGATGCGGCTTTAGATTCCTTTTCAGATGTCCAGAAAGCGATAAACTTTGCCATGACATCTTTCTTAACAACCGGAGGAATTCGCGGTGGTTCAGAGAAACTGAATAAGTTCCAACCTCGAAGCTTTAATATGGGGATTTCCAAAATCGCTTTTGAAGATTCTCATGGTTTTGGAAATATCCATCCGGGCGAAGATCCCGATTTGACTATCAGATTATGGAAGTTAGGGTATGAAACAAGGCTTTTTTCGAAAGCTTTTGTATATCACAAACGCAGGATTGATTGGAATAAATTTTCTGTTCAGGTAAATAAATTTGGGAAAGCCAGACCCATTTTAAACAGTTGGCATCCCGAATACAGCAAACTGACGTTTTTCTTCCCGACGCTTTTTGTTATAGGCTTTTGGATTGCCTTGTTTTTATTTGTATTTAGTTTTCCATTGCCCATAATCTGCTATGCATTTTATTTTCTTTTAATCTTAATTGGTGCAACAGTTCAAAATAAAAGTTTTAAAATTGGCTTCCTTTCCTTAATCGCAGTTTTTAAACAATTCTTTGGCTACGGAAAAGGATTTTTAGAATCCTACGTTAAAGTGATTTTGTTAAAACAGAAACCGGAAAGTGCATTTCCTGAATTATTTTTTAAAGTAAAACCATGGCAAAAATAATAGGATTAACAGGCGGAATTGGAAGCGGAAAAACAATGGTTGCTGAGTATATAAAATCATTGGGAATCCCAGTATATATTGCTGATGATGAAGCACGAGAATTAATGGCTAATGATAAAATTATTATGGCTATAAGCACTGAATTCGGAAAAGAAATTTTAGATAATAAAACACTGAATCGGGATAAACTCGCTCAAATTGTATTTAATAATTCAGAGAAGCTCCATAAATTAAATAGTATTGTTCATCCCGAAGTTAAAAAACACTTCGATGAATGGGTTGAAAAACATAAAAATCAACCTTTTGTAGTTAAGGAAGCCGCTATTTTATTCGAATCCGGAAGCAATAACTATTGTGATGCTGTCGTTACGATAACTTCTCCGTTAGAAACTCGACTTCAACGAGTAATGAAACGTGATAAAACGGACAGGGAATCAGTTTTAAAAAGAATGCAGAACCAATGGACTGACGAACAAAGGATTGCAAAAAGTGATTATGTAATCCATAATCTATCAATTGAGGCTACCAAAAGGCAAGTTGATGAAATCCTCAAATTATTGAAAAATCGATAATTTATACACAAGATGTTAATGTTTGGTTAATGTATTTATTGTATAAATGTTAAAATGTTAAATTTGTATAATGAATAAATTGTTTTTCCGCTTACTGGTTATCTTAATGAGTTTGTCCCTAATAGGTATAATTCTGGTTCAGGTATACTGGTTTGATAAGTCTTTCGAGAATAACGAAGAGCAATTCAAGTATCATGTAAAACAGGTTCTTGGGAATGTTGCTGATAAATTACAAAGGAAGGAGCAATATACTTATGCCGAGATGTATAATCATCTTAAGGATAGTATTGGTAAAGCTCCACAAAAAAGCGATTTTTTGGAATTTGGTTACTATCAGCGTGATTCCAGGACTAATGAAATGATAGTTTATTCAAACAGCATTATTTCGGAAGACTACGGTATTCCGGCATCGTTCTTTGATAAAAATTTAGATAGCGTAAGACTCAAAAATTTCACAGCAAAGAGAAAAACAGAGATTTACAATGATAATATTGATGATCCGAGCTTAAAGCAGTCAATTACTCCAGATATCAAAATTGAAAAATCTGGTCGTATGGATTTACTGGACAATGCAGAATTTGAAATTTTCTATAAAGACATTGCTGCTTTAAAACCAATTCAGGAAAGGGTTACTAACGAAGCAATGCAAAAGTTATTGTATGAAGAACTTAATGAATATGGCGTTAAAACACCATTTGAATTTAATGTTTACAGCAATGGTTTGGCCACAAAAATAAAATCGGAACGATTTAAGTACGATAAGCAATCAACGTATTCAATTCCAATTTTTATTGATAACGATGGAAACAACAAATACCAATTGCTATTAACGTTTCCGCAAAAGAAGACGTTTCTGTTTTCAGAACTGATTGGAATTTGCATTTTATCAATCATTTTTACCCTGATTATTGTTATTGCCTATTCAAGCGCATTGAACCAACTGATAAAACAACGTCAAATTTCTGAAATCAAAACCGATTTCATTAATAACATGACACACGAATTCAAAACGCCGATTGCTACGATAAATTTGGCTTTGGATGCTATTAAAAATCCAAAGATAATTGACGATAAAGAGAAAGTGCTTCGTTATTTGGAAATGATAAAGGATGAAAATAAGCGTATGCATGCTCAAGTTGAAAATGTACTGCGTATTTCTAAACTGGAGAAAAGAGAGTTAGACATCAATAAAGAATCTAACAATATTCACGAGATAATTGAAGATGCGATTGAACATGTGAATTTAATTGTGGAAGATCGAAATGGGACAATAATAACACATCTTGATGCAACACGGACTTCGGTTTTATTAAATGATGTGCATTTTACCAATGTGATTGTTAACATTTTGGATAACGCCATTAAATATTCGCCTGAGAATCCGATAATAGATATTCAAACTGAAAATGTAAAAGATTTTATCATTATCAAAATTAAAGATCAAGGCTCAGGAATGTCAAAGACAGCTCAAAAAAGAATATTTGAAAAATTCTATCGAGAGCATACAGGTGATTTGCATAATGTAAAAGGTCATGGATTAGGTTTGGCCTACGTTAAGAGAATTGTTGATGATCACAACAGTGAGATTTTTGTAGAAAGCGAAAAAGGAAAAGGAAGCACATTTATAATTAAAGTCC
>JAYURX010000362.1:0-3296 GCA_043755965.1 Flavobacterium sp.
CCTGCGTATACTATGATATGAAGAAATCCGGCTATTGGCCTTTTTATCATCTTGGATTGTCCCAAGGCAATCATCGCCATATTTGCCCAACGTGCTGATGGATTATCGGTACGATTAACATCCTGGCCCAAATTGATGTTGCGCTTTAGTTTTTTTACATTTTTAGCAAAAAAACCAATTCCCAAAATGAGGATGATAGCAAAAAGTATGTTGTCGATATACATCATGGCCTACGTCTTACTTCTTTTTAATAGTATCGTTTACCGGAGCTATATAGGGTTTGTTCTTCTTTCCGAAAAGGGATACGTTTACATAACGCGTTGGATTTAAACGAAGATCCTGAAGTAACAATTCTAATTCTTTGGATGATTTGGAAAGGTTAGTATACATCGTTTCGTCTTTAGCAAGTTTGCCCAACGTTCCTTTACCGGCTTGTATATCTGACATAACCTTATCAACACTCGCCAATGTTTTTTCGAGTTTCTTAATTGTGGCTCCAATATTTACTTTTGCAATAGAATCGGAGATTTTGGCAAAGTTCCCGGAGGCTTTGTCAAAGTTGGCCATCGAATTGTTGATTTTTCCTTTATTTTCAGCCAACATTTCGTTTACCGATTTAGAAGCAACTTTGAATTCAGCTAAAGTGCCATCAAGGTTAGCAATACTGCTTTTCAGGTTCGCTTTGGTATCTGAATCCAAAACCGTATTTACATTCCTTAAAAGCGCATCGGCAGAAACTACCATTTTCTCTACTTTTTCCTGAAGAGGCGTTAACCGTTCGGCAACCAGGGAAGTTAAACCGGGCTTGACTTCACCTTGCAACCTTGTTCCTGATTCAGCAATCCTCTTATCTTCAAAATTAGGGGTAATCATAATTTGCTTGCCGCCAATTAATCCCGGTTCGTAGATAGAAGCAATACTCGATTTTGAAAAAGGGAAATCTGATTTGATTTGTAATGTGACTTGGATTCTACCTGACGCACCCAGAAATTTAATTGAGCTGACTTTTCCAACGGTAAGTCCGTTGATCGTGACAGGCGCTGAGTTAACCAAGCCCTCCACGTTGTCGTATTGAACGTAGAATATTTTATAGTCAGTGAGTAAATCTCTTCCTTTTAAAAAGCTATAACCCCAAATAAATAATAAAATAGATGCAATTACTAAGATTGCTGTCTTGATTTCTCTAGTGATTTTCAATGTAAATCTTTTTGGCAAAGTTAAAATAAATAATTAAAACTCCTTATTTTTATTGCTTTAATGCTTCCTGAACCGATACTTTCTTGCCATTTTTAAAAGCAATTAAAAAGGCAGAGGTAAATCCTTTGGCTTTGGCTTCGGACAATAATCGTTTTGCTTCTTCATAATTTGTAGTGTTTCCATACATATATTTGTATAAATTCCCTTCAGAAGACATTGAAATATTACTTAAGCCATTGAAATTACTTGGAACAAGATCTAGTTTTTTTCCGCTTGCCGAAAGCTGAATTTTGAACGAAGCCACTCCTGAGGTTACCGCTTCTGGTGTGGTCTCCGGTTTGGTCACAGGTTTTGGCTCTGGCTTTTTAACTTCGGGAGTTTTTACCGTTGGTTTTTTAACAATTGTATCACCCGTCTTTACAGGTTCTATTTGTTGTGATGGCTTGATTGCATTATCATTATCGTTGGCACCAAAATATTCTTTTTTATAACTGATAATGGCATTGGCAATCGATTCTGCTATTTCCTGCTGTCCGTCTTCAGAGTCCAATTTTGCTCCTTCCGCCTGATTGGAAATAAAACCCATTTCTATCAACACTCTTGGCATATAGGCTTTGTGCAAAACCATATAGGGTGCTTGCTTTACCCCACGGCTTTTCTTCCCGAGTTCAATAAATTGTCCCTGTACTTTTCCCGCTAAAGCGATACTTTGGTCTAAATATAGCTCTTGAGCCATAATCATTCCTGCAAATGACTCGGGAGATTTTGGGTCAAAACCCTCGTATTTTTGTTTATAATCTTTTTCTAAGGTCACAACTGCATTCTCACGCTTTGCCGCTTCAAGATTGGAAGCATTTTTAGACATACCCATAACATACGTTTCACAACCATCTGCAGCATTGTTTGCATTGGCATTGCAATGTATCGACACAAAAATATCGGCATCCGCTCTGTTGGCAATGTTAGCGCGCTCAACCAAATCGATGAACTGATCGCCTTTTCTGGTATAGATTACATCAATACCTGAACTTTTCTCTAATAGCTTCCCCACTTTCAGTACTACTGCCAAAGCAATATTTTTTTCTATATGTCCGTGATGTACCGCGCCATAATCATGATCGCCATGACCGGCATCTAGTGTAACTTTAAACTTTTGAGAATGGGCGGTATTAGAAAACAATAAAATAGCAAATGTTGCTATTGTTATTACTTTAATTTGTTTTATTACTTTCAAAATCTATTTTTAACTTAATTAATTATTTTAAAGCTGACGCTTTTCCATCGGCAAATATCACAATAAATGCATCGGTAAAACCATGATTTTTGGCTTCGCTATACATTTTTCTGGCATACTCTAAATCATATGATTTCCCATAATAATATCGGTACAGATTATTTTGAAAAGTAACCGAAATATTATTTAATCCTTTAAAATCCTTTGAATACAGGTCTTTCTTTTTAGAACTGGCAAAAAGTTGAACTTTATATAATGCCTGCCCCGGCTCACTTACTTCATCAACACGATTTATTGTATCGCTGGATTTAGTAATCACAGTATCATCTAAAGTGGTATTTGGTTCTGGTTGGTATTTTCTTTCAGCTACTTTATTATCGGCTTCGCTTAAAGGTTCATTATAATACATCTTTTTATAATGTATAATCGCATTGGCGATTTGTCTTGCCATTTCAGTTTGCCCTTCTTCTGAATTCAGGTATTCTCCTTCTTCATTATTGGATAAGAAACCCAACTCAATTAAAACGCCCGGCATTTTGGCTGCATCCAATACCCATAATGGCTGCTGTTTCACGCCTCTGGTTTTTCTGTTCAGATTATTGGTAAAATTTTCCTGGATTTTGGAAGCTAAGCTAATACTGCTGTTTAAGTTTTCTTCCTGAATGATTTTTAATCCGATTAAGTTTTCAGGTTTATTTGGGTCAAATCCCTGATAGGTCTGTTTGTAATTATCTTCAAGCAATATAACGGAGTTTTCACTTTTAGCCACTTCCATATTCATATTGGTTCTTGAAAGTCCCATTACAAAAGTCTCAGTTCCTGCCGGTTCAAAGTTTTTAACCGAATTACAATGAATGGAAACAAA
>JAYURX010000363.1:0-7686 GCA_043755965.1 Flavobacterium sp.
CTCCATCCAAAACTTAATATGGAGTATATCTTTTTACTAAAAGGTGTTACCGCTCTATCTCTAAGCATTGCAAAATCTGGCAATAATCCTGTCCACCAGAAAACCAACGATACAGAAAGATACGTTGAGATTGCAAATACGTCCCAAAGTAAGGGCGAGTTAAAGTTTACCCAAAGCGATCCAAATTGATTTGGAATTGGCAATACCCAATACGCTAACCATGGACGACCCATGTGGATAACCGGAAATATAGCTGCCTGGATTACAGAGAAAATGGTCATTGCTTCAGCAGAACGGTTAATTGCCATTCTCCATCGTTGACGGAATAATAATAAAACCGCAGAAATAAGTGTTCCGGCATGCCCGATACCTACCCACCAAACGAAGTTAGTAATATCCCAGGCCCAACCAACAGTTTTATTTAATCCCCATGTTCCGATACCTGTTGAAATGGTGTATATGATACAGCTGATTCCCCAAAGGAAAGCTATCAATGCAATAGTAAATACAGTCCACCACTGTTTGTTGGCTCTTCCTTCAACTGGAGCAGCTACATCTACAGATACATCGTGATATGATTTATCACCTATAACTAATGGTTTTCTAATGGGTGCTTCGTAATGAGACGACATATTCCTTTATTTCTTAATTAATATTTTTATACTACGTATTTCTAACTTTAACGTGATAAAACACATTTGGTCTTGTGCCAACACTTTCCAATAAATGGTACATTCTTTTATCTTCGGCTAGTTTAGCAACCTGGTCTTGTTTATTATTGACATCACCAAATACAAGAGCGCCAGTTGAACAAGCTGCCGAACAAGCAGTTTCGAATTCATCAACATTTACTTCTCTTCCTTCGCGTTTTGCTGTTAAGATAGTCAACTGTGTTTTTTGAATACACATAGAACATTTTTCCATAACTCCACGTGAACGAACATTTACATCCGGATTAAGAACCATACGGCCTAAATCATTATTCATATGGAAATCAAACTCGTCATTACCGTTGTATAAGAACCAGTTAAAACGACGCACTTTATATGGACAGTTGTTTGCACAGTAACGCGTACCAACACATCTGTTGTAAGCCATTTGGTTTTGACCCTGACGACCATGTGAAGTTGCTGCCACAGGACAAACTGTTTCACAAGGTGCGTGATTACAATGTTGACACATTACCGGTTGGAATGATACTTGTGGATTATCCGCCGGACTTTCCATGTCTCCAAATCCTCCTAATGAACCTTTTTTACCAAATAAACCATCAAAGTTTTGTTTTTTCTCATTGTCTTCAGCAAAAGTATCTTCTGATGAATAATATCTGTCAATACGCAACCAGTGCATATCACGACTTCTTCTTATCTCTGATTTACCAACAACAGGAACGTTGTTTTCAGCATGACAGGCAATAACACAAGCACCACAACCGGTACAAGCATTCAGGTCAATTGAAAGATTAAAATGGTGTCCTACTGAACGGTCAAATGAATCCCATAAATCAACTGACGTTGCTTCTACTTCTTTGTGATCCAATGACACCATTGGAACAGGATTCCATATCTGTGGTTCGTTGTATTCAGCTTTGAATATTTCAAGACTGGTTTCTCTAATAATATCACCTCTTCCCATCAAGGTTTTTTGTGATTGAACACACGCAAATTCGTGTTCTCCACTTGCTTTAGCGATAGAAGCTGATTGTACATTATTGAAATTGGCATAGAATGCATAAGCATTAAGACCAACCTGCATTTCTTCTTTTAATCCTACTTTTTTACCATAACCTAAAGCCAAACCTAAAGTTCCTTTAGCTTGTCCTGGCTGGATTATAACCGGAACATTTTCCAGTTTTATTCCATTAACAGTCAAGGTTGCATAACTTCCGTTAAGACCACCGTTAGCTACTATTCTATTTTCAAAACCTAATTCTTTTGAGTCAGCATCAGCTTTAGAAATAGTAACATAATTATCCCAGGCAACTCTTGTGATTGGATCCGGGAACTCTTGTAACCATGGGTTGTTAGCTTGCTGACCATCACCTAAACCTGTTTTAGTATACAATACTAACTCAAATCCGTTAGCAGGTTTTGATTTTGCCAAAGCACTCGCTGCAGCATCAGAATCTGCTGAACCTGAAATAGAAGCAGAAGCTACACCCGATACAATACCATCGTGAACCGTTTGGTTCCATGAAGCGCCATTGGTATAAGAGGCCGAAGTTGCTTTTATGTAATCGTAGTAATCTGCGCTATTTCCGTTCCAAGATAATAATCCTTCCTGGAATTGTTTAGAGCTGAATAATGGACGGATTGTTGGTTGAGTCAAAGAATAAGTTCCTTGAGTCAACATTAAATCATTCCATGACTCTAAATAATGAGGCGCCGGAATAGCAATATTTGTGATAGAAGCTGTTTCGTCTTCTCTTAAAGAGAAAGCAGCTGATAATTTTACTTTTTTCAATCCGTTTGTAAACTTAGCGCTATCTGCTAAAGTGTAAACCGGATTTACGCCACTCATAATTAAAGTATGAACACGTCCCGCATCCATATCAGTAAGTAGCTGAGCCACTTTTTCATTAGAGCCTTTTCTTATTTGACGTGTTCCCGAAGTTGAAAATGCGGCACTGGCTAAAGCTGCATTGATAGACAAAACTAACAATTGTGCATTTTTATCCTGAATGCCTGAAACCAAAAGTCCTTTGGTTCCTGCATCTTTTAATTGTTGCGCGGCTTTCATAACTACGTCTTCGTTCTCAATTTTACCAGTTCCTATCGAACCACCGGTAACATAATTGTATATTTTAACTAATGCCTGTTTTTGATTAGCAACGGTCATTGGAACACGCTTATCAGCAGCAGCTCCGGACAAAGTCATATTTGCTTCAAACTGGAAATGTTTTGACATTTTTCCGGCTTGTGGAATTCTTCCTTTTGCATAACCTGAATCAAAGCTTCCGCCTTGCCAATCTCCTAAGAAGTCAGCACCGATAGAAACAATAGTATTTGCTTTTGAGAAATCATAATCAACCAAAGCTCTTTCTCCATAAGCAGCCTCGAAAGCATCAAGGGCAGCTGATTCGGAAACAGCGTCATAGATTACGTGTTTTGCTGTTGGGTTTTTGGCAATAAACTCAGCAATTAACTTTTCAGTAGATGGACTTGCCAGAGTATTTGTCAATAAAACAACTTGTCCGCCTTTAGCTTTAGCATCAGCCAAGCTTGCTTTTATTTTTAAATCGGCTTCCTGCCAAGTTGCCTCTTTCTGAGCAATTTTCGTTCTTTTCAAACGCATATTATCATATAATGATAATACAGAAGCATGAACTCTTGCATTGGCAGCAAATTTTGCACCGGCAATAGTGTTGTTTTCTATTTTAATTGGACGCCCTTCACGGGTTTTAACTAATAAATTAGCAAAATCAAAACCATCAAACATAGAAGTTGCATAGAAATCTGCAACGCCGGGAATGATTTGTTCTGGTTGTAAAACGTAAGGGATTGATTTGTGTACCGGTCCTTCGCAAGCTGCTAATGTTGCAGCTGCAGTGGTAAATCCAACGTATTTCAAGAAATCACGACGAGTAGTTGAAGAAGAAGATAATGCTTCTTTGTCCGATAAAAATTCGTTTGTTGGAATTTCCTCTACAAATTCATTATTTCTAAGCGCCTCAACAATAGAACTATTTTCGTTTAGTTCCTCAACACTTTTCCAGTATTTTTTGTTCGATGACATCGTATATAAATATTAGCTTCTTAAATTATTTTATTAATAGTGGCACTTACCACATTCAATTCCTCCCATTTGTGCAGCAGTCAATTTGTCTACTCCGTATCGTTTAGAAAGTTCTTTATGAATTTTTGTGTAATACGCATTCCCTTCCATTTTCACATCGGTCTCGCGGTGACATTTGATACACCAACCCATGGTTAATGGAGCAAATTGTTTTTGGATTTCGTAAGTTTCCACCGGTCCGTGGCATTTTTGGCATTCAATTCCGGCTACGGTTACGTGTTGTGAGTGATTGAAATAAGCAAAGTCAGGTAAGTTGTGAATTCTGACCCATTTCACAGGACTAGTTTTTCCGGTATATTTTGCACCGTCCCAACCTACGGCTGCGTATAATTTTTTGATTTCTCCGTCATAGAATGCTTTTGAATACTCAGGAGTAGCTGTTGTATCAGATACTTCAGCAATATTTTTGTGACAGTTCATACAAACATTCAAAGAAGGAATCCCGGCATTTTTACTAACTCGTGCCGCGGAGTGGCAATATTGACAATCAATACCGTTGCTACCTGCGTGTATTCTGTGAGAGTAATGAATTGGCTGAATTGGTGCGTAATCCTGATCAATGCCTATTTGCATAAAATAGCCAAACACAAAGTATCCGCTGGCTAACAATAAGAATATACAAGAAACTAACACTAAAAATTGATTTTGTATAAAAGCTTTCCAGATTGGTAATCCTTTTTCTTTTTCGGCAACCTGAATGCCATTTGCTTTAGCTACTTTGGTCAATACATTGTTTACAAAGAACAACATGATAACCAACATCAATAACACTAAGCATAAAGTGCCAAGAATAACATTGTTTGAAATACCGCTTTCAGTTTTTCCTCCTTTACCATCTGGAGTAATTCCTGTTGGGGTTACAGCCACTGGTTTTGGCTCATCTGTATAGGCTAAGATATTATCAACATCCTGTTTAGACAATTGAGGAAACGCAGTCATTACTGACTTGTTGTATTCATTAAATATTTTAACGGCATCAGCATCACCTGATTTTATCATTGCAGAACTATTGGCAATCCAAGGATAAAACCACTCTTTTGCGTGACGACCCGAAACGCCTCTTAGTGCCGGACCGGTCATTTTCCTGTCAAGGTTGTGACAAGCTGCACATTGCGAATTAAACAAAGCTTTACCGGCTACAGGATCTGCTCCTGTAGTGGCCGCTGGCGCAGCAGTTGCAGTTGCTGCGGCATCAGTTGCCGGCGGTGTTGCTTGTGAAAATGAAGTGAAGGAGAAAGTTAGCATTAAAGCTAAACTGTAGATTATTTTCCTTGAAATCGAATTATGGTTACCCACTTTTTTCATATAATATAGTAATTATCGGCTAATCTTGGCATGATTTTTTCTGAGAGATGCTCAGTTAAAATTTAACACTTTATTAAAAACTTGCACAAAAATACGACTTATGGCTTATTCTCAAAACCTTAAATATATCTTAAATTCAATTTATATTAATTCTAAATAGTGTTTTGTCTTTCGTTTAATTCTATAAGTTTTACATTTGTATAAAAATCAAACAATTATGACCTTTTTAAAAGAAATAAATTGCGTTTTCGCTTCACTGACTCTGGTGTTTCTGTGTCAAAAAAGCTATAGCCAAGAGGCTAAAGTAAGTGTAAGCCAAGATCCAAAGTTTGAGCAACTCTTAAACGAAAAAAGAAAGATAAACAGTTCCATCACGATAAATGACCGTTATAAGATTCAGATTTTTAACGGTGACACCGAAAATTCTAAAAAAACATTGCTTGATTTTAAAAGAGAAAATAAAAATATTGACGCGACTATTGTTTTTAGCACACCCTTATATAAAGTTTGGGTTGGGAATTTCAAAACCCGAATTGAAGCCGAAAAAAACCTCGCCGATTTAAAGAAGAAATATCCGAATGCGTTTTTGATAAAGCCGAATAAATAGAAAAAGTATTGGTTAGAAACGAGCAGCGTTTGTATTATAAACAAACAAAGATAAATAAAGAAAGGGTTGCTATTTGGCAACCCTTTGAATTTAGTGTAAAAGAATTTAAGAAATTTCGATACGCATTACTGGTTTAGGTAAAGCTTCTTCTTTTTTCGGAATTTCCAAAAGCAGTATTCCTTCATGATATTGCGCATTAATTTTATCAATGTCCACAATATTCTCTGGTATGGTGAATGTACGTCTAAGCGACTCGAAACTAAATTCTTTTTTATGATAATTGCCTACCTCTTGACTTTCATTCTCTGTTCTTTTTTCCGCAGAAATGACAAGTTCATTTCCGTTAACTTCAATTTTAAAATCACTTTTCGACATACCCGGAGCGAGCATTTCGATAGCAAAATTTTGTGCAGTTTCTTTGATGTTAACCGCAGGGGTAATTAAACTGTTTTTTCGATCAAAAAAATCAAGATTCCCTTCATTAAATGAATCACGATTAAACAGGTTGTTTAAAAGTTCCGGCCAACTGTTGTTAAGTACTGGCAATCTTCTTAAAGTTTCCATAATAATGTAAAATTTAAATTAGACAATGAATTATTTTTCCCTATTCTAACAAATTTTATGCCTCTTGTATTTTATGAAAAACTGACAGAACAAATTGACAGAAAACGATTTTAAAATGACACTTTTTCAGAGTTATTCTGTCAGTATTCTATGGAAATATTACATTTCACTGATAATATTCCCGCTAGTGTCAGCATCTTGCCTGTATCACACTATCGATTTCAAAACAAATCTAAATAAAAAAGTCCCGAATAATTCGGGACTTTTTTGATTGTATTATTTCATCTTTTTCTTCACTTCCACTTCCTGGAAAGCTTCGATTATATCAAGTTGTTCAATTTCGTTGTAATTCTTAATCTGCATACCACAATCGTATCCTTTCGCAACATCTTTTACATCATCTTTAAAACGTTTCAGTGTAGCCAATTCACCCGTAAAAATAACAACGCCTTCACGGATAATCCTGATTTTAGAATTTCTGAAGATTTTACCATCGGTAACCATACATCCTGCAATAGTTCCCACTTTAGATACTTTGAAAATCTCCCTGATTTCTGCTGTACCGGTAACTTCTTCTTTCATTTCCGGAGAAAGCATTCCTTCCATCGCGTCTTTCAAGTCGTTGATCGCATCGTAAATAATAGAATAACTTCTGATGTCAATTTCTTCTTTTTGCGCGATCTGACGGGCATTCCCAGCCGGACGGACATTAAATCCAATAATGATAGCATCAGAAGCGGAAGCCAACATTACATCAGTTTCGGTAATGGCACCAACACCTTTATGGATAATATTTATTTGGATTTCATCGGTAGACAATTTAGAAAACTCACTCGAAAGTGCTTCTACAGAACCATCCACGTCTCCTTTAAGGATAATGTTCAATTCTTTAAACTGACCCAAAGCAATACGACGACCAATTTCCGCCAAGGTAATATGACGTTGTGTTCTAACGGATTGTTCACGCATTAACTGTAAACGTTTTGTTGCAATTTGTTTTGCTTCTCTTTCGTCTTCAAATACGTTGAATTTATCACCGGCCGTTGACGCACCATCCAAACCTAAAATAGATATTGGTGTTGATGGTCCAGCAGACATAACATTGTGTCCTCTTTCATCGTGCATGGCTTTCACTTTTCCGTGATTTTTTCCTGCCAATACATAATCTCCTACTTTCAAAGTTCCGGATTGTACCAATATCGTTGACACATAACCTCTTCCTTTGTCTAACTGTGCTTCCACAACAGTTCCTACGGCAGGTTTATTTGGATTTGCTTTCAAGTCTAATATTTCAGCTTCAAGCAAAACTTTTTCTAACAATTCTTTTACGCCTGTTCCTTTTTTGGCAGAGATATCATGCGATTGGTATTTTCCACCCCAATCTTCTACCAATAAATTCATCGCGGCTAATTTCT
>JAYURX010000364.1:0-7680 GCA_043755965.1 Flavobacterium sp.
AAAGTGGCGCTTGTCACTACTTTTACCACCGATTTTCCAATAACAGATGCCGTGCTTGGGTCGCTACTTTTTCTTTCTTCTGTTTTATTTTCTTCTTCAGCCTGTGCTTCCGCCTGTTGATTTGCTTCTTCAATCTTTTTAGCCAGGATTTCATAAGCACTTTCCCTGTCAATTTCTTCCGAATATTTTCTAACCAATTTTGATTTGGCATTGATTTCTGAAATCTCGGAATCGGTTAAAACATCCATTCTGCTCATTGGTGCACGCATCATCGTAGCGGCCAAAGGTGTTGGGATTCCTTTTTCGTTCAACGCCGTTACAAATGCTTCGCCAATTCCCAAACTTGTCAACACTTCATCGGTTTTATAGTAAATAGAACTTGGATAATTATCGGCAGTTTGCCTAATGGCTTGTCTGTCATTAGCGGTAAAAGCACGCAACGCGTGCTGGATTTTCAATCCCAATTGTGCCAAAACACTAGCCGGAACATCCATTGGATTTTGGGTAACAAAATAAACGCCAATGCCTTTGGAACGAATTAATTTGATAATGGTTTCTATTTGGTCTAACAATGCTTTGCTGGCTTCATTAAAAATCAAATGCGCTTCATCAATAAAAATAACCAATTCAGGTTGTTCAACATCGCCTTTTTCGGGCATCTGCTGATAGATTTCTGCCAATAAACTCAACATAAATGTAGAAAATAACTTCGGCTTATCCTGAATGTCCGTCAGGCGGATTATGTTTATATAACCTTTTCCGTTTTCGTCAAAGCGCAGTAAATCATCAATCTCAAAAGACTTTTCCCCAAAGAACAAATCACCGCCTTGTTGCTCCAATTCGATAATCTTACGAAGGATAATTCCTGTGGTAGAAGTTGAAATCTTTCCGTAGTTTTCTTCAATTTCGTCTTTCCCATCCTCGGTGATATAATTCAGTACTTTTTTGATGTCTTTCAAATCCAAAAGCGGCATTTGTTTATCATCGCAATATTTAAAAATAACAGCCACAACACCCGTTTGCGTATCATTCAAATCGAGAATTCTGGAAAACAAAACCGGACCAAACTCTGAAACCGTAGCTCTAAGTCGAATGCCATTTTGCTGCGAAAGCGACATTAATTCTACAGGAAATGAAGCGGTAGTATAAGGAATGTTTATGTTAGCATGACGTTCAGTGATAAAAGGTTTCTCTTCACCTTCTTTGGCAATTCCCGAAAAGTCACCTTTGATATCCATCATCAAAACCGGAATGCCAAATGAAGATAATTGTTCCGAAAGGACTTGAATGGTTTTGGTCTTTCCTGTTCCGGTGGCACCGGCAATTAATCCGTGACGGTTTAATGTTTTTAAGGGCACTTTTACAAAGGTGTCAGGAAGAGCTTCGCCATTTAAAATCGCTCCGCCCAGCGTAATGCTTTCTCCTTTTGAAGCATAACCTTCATTAATATGTTTACTAAAATTCGATGGTATTGCCATTTGATATTTTTTAGATTATAAAGATATTACAAAGTAATGTATTTTTCAAAAGCAAGAAAATGTTAATTATTTTCAAATTGGGATAAATAATGTTTAATTTTAAAGGTTAAAAAAGTTTAGATAAAAAATACATATTCAATGCTTTTTACGTTATACCTAATAAATATGCAGTAAAATTCTAATAATCATTGGTATTTTTATGTAATATTTAATTATTGTTTGTAATGATTGAATTGATTATGAAAGACGATTTAAAACGATGCAGTATTAATGTTAAAAAAAGTTTTTTTATTAAAAGTAAAAAATTAAATTTGCTCCTAATCAAGTTTATTAACAACTAAAACTTATAAAATTATTTAAAACTTAAAAATTAAAAAAATGGCAAACGTTAAAAAAGAAGGCAGTTCAAACGGGTTAGGGATGATGTCAGGTATCATCATTTTAGCATGTATTTTTGTTGGATGGATTATTTGGTACTTTATCATGGGTAATGGTGCTAATTTCGAAGGCGGTGTAAACACAGGTCACCCACTTCCTGGAAATTATTTGGCAATGGTATACAAAGGTGGTATGATTGTGCCTTTCTTGATGGGATTATTATTAATGGTAGTTGTATTCTCATTTGAGCGTTATGCAGTTATTACAAAAGCAGCCGGAAAAGGAAACCTGGATACATTTATGAAAACTATCACAAATGATATAAAAGGAGGAAAAATTGAAGAGGCTATTAATGCTTGTGATAAACAACAAGGTTCTGTAGCCAATGCAGTGAAATCAGCATTAGTAAAATATCAGGAAGTAAAAGCTGAAGGTTTTAACAGCGAAGATGCAGCTGAAACTATTCATGAAGAAATCGAAGAAGCAACAGCTCTTGAAATGCCAATGTTAGAGAAAAATTTAACTATCATTTCTACCTTAGTATCTCTTGGAACACTTGCCGGATTATTAGGAACTGTTACAGGTATGATTAAAGCGTTTGGTGCATTAGCGTCTACCGGAACTCCGGATCAGGCAGCCTTGGCAAATGGTATCTCAGAAGCACTTATCAATACGGCAACAGGTATTGCTACTTCTGCTTTAGCAATTGTTATGTACAACTTCTTTACCTCTAAAATTGACACGTTGACGTACTCTATTGATGAGGCAGGTTCAACTATCGTGAACACGTACAGAAAATTCAGAGGAAGTTTAAAAAAATAATACGGTTATAGAAATTCTATGATTGTTATAAAAACAAATAAATAATGGGTAAAGTAAAAATGTCCAAAAAGTCAACATCCATCGACATGACAGCGATGTGTGACGTAGCGTTTCTTTTGCTTACATTCTTTATCTTAACGGCAACGGCCAAAGTGCCCGAACCGCTACCGGTAGACACGCCTTCTTCAACAACTCAGACCAAATTGCCTGAAACAGGATTGGTAACAATCACTATAGGTAAGAGCGAGGGAGAAGACAGAGTGTTTTTTGGAATGAAAGACAGAGCTATTCGCTCAGCTGCTTTAGACTATATGGCTCAGAAATATAAGGTTGACTTCACTGATACAGAAAAAGCTCAATTCGAACTTATAGACGAATTTGGAGTTCCAATGGGGGGATTGAAGCAATTGCTGACTATGAAGGCGGCTGATAGAGCTAAAAAAGGAGTGCAACCGGGAATCCCAACAGATTCAATAGGCGACAACAATCAATTACAGGATTGGATACAAGGTGCAAGAAAAGCAAATATTGAAAATGGAGGTACGAAAGAACTTCAATTTGCAATTAAAGGCGATGCTAAGGAAGAATATCCTCAGATTAAAAGAGTAATGGATATTTTACAGGATCAAAAAATCAATAGCTTCAATTTAGTTACTGGTTTAAGAGGAAAAGACTATTAATATATTTAATAATATTATAAAATGGCTGAATTAAATACCGGCGACGGTGGCGGCAAGAAAGGCGGCGGCAAGGTAAGAAGTAAAAAATCCAACGCAAAGGTAGATTTAACTGCCATGGTGGATTTGGCATTCTTATTGATTACGTTCTTTATGTTGACTACATCTTTATCAAAACCACAATCTATGGATTTAGGTTTACCTGATAAAGAAGATGAAAAGACACCACCAAAAGATATAAAGGTTGATCAAAGAAGAACCATGACAATTATGATGGGTGATAATGACAAAATAAAATGGTTTCACGGTCTTCTTGAAGCTCCGGAACCAAATGGTAAACCAACCGATGCTGTATATGGAAGGAATGGTCTTCGTAAAGAAATTTTAAAGAGAGTGACTTCTGTGCCACAGGTTACAGGCAACAAAGACAAAGGTTTAATTATAATCATTAAACCTACTAAAAAGTCAACTTATCGAAATCTGGTTGATGTTTTGGATGAAATGAATATTTGCAAAGTACCGACTTACGCAATTGTTAATGAAATTACTCCAGAAGAGATGAAGTTAGTTGACGAAATGAACAAATAATCCAGTGTTAATTAAAAATATACTAAAAAATGAAATTAGACTTATTTAACAGACAGTGGATAGACATCGTTTTTGAGGGACGTAACAAAGCCTATGGTGCCTATGAGTTGCGTAAAGATAATTCAAAAACGACACTTCGTGCCCTTCTTATTGGAGCGGTAGTTTTTGGGTTGGCAGTGAGTGCACCGCTTATTTACAATTTAATTCCAGATATGTCAAACAATGATGAGGCACTGGACCAAAAAATTGTTACGATTAAATTACCACCTAAAGAGCAGCCAAAAGATCTTCCACCACCACCGCCACCACCGCCAAAAGTGGATCAGGTGAAATTCGTTAAGCCTGTAGTGGCTAAAACAGAAGAAATTGTTGAAGAACCGCCAAAGATTGAAGAAATCAAGGATAAAAAACTGGGAGCGGAAACTATTAAAGGTGATCCCGATGCTCCCTTAAGTGTAGAACCAGTTGGAACAGGGCCAAGTGTAGTAGAAGAAGATAATAATATCTACAACACTGCCGGTATAGAAGTAAAACCTGATTTCCCTGGAGGATTGGATAAATTTTACAAATTTGTAGGTAAGAATTTCCAGGTTCCGGAAGAAGAAGGATTGAAAGGTAAAGTATTTGTGACCTTTGTTGTTGAAAAAGACGGTTCGCTTACAGATATTAAAGTCCTTAGAGATATCGGATATGGAACAGGAAAAGAAGCAATCAGAGTTTTAAAATCTTGTCCAAGATGGAATCCGGGTGAGCAAAATGGTAAAAAGGTAAGGGTATTATATTCTTTACCAATATCGATTCAATCAGCCGAATAAATGATTTCAAAAATCATACAAAATTTCAAGAAGAAATCGCTTAAAGAGCGGTTTCTTCTCGTTATTAGCTTAGTGAATTTTATGGCTTTCTGTTTCTTAGGTTCACTTTTACTATTCTGGAAAAAATTGCAATTAGATTTGCCAAAGAATATGCAGCTTATTGTGGGTTGCCTTATAATATTATTTGGTTTTTTACGTTTTATAACTCAGGTAAAACGTTTGAATACTATAGATGATGAATAAATTGACCAAAACGCTTGTTGGCTTTGTTTTATTAACCTTGCTTTTTGTTTTTTCCTGCCAGAAGAAAAACAACAAAAATCAGGATACCATATTGGAAGGTAAAGCTACAATATATGTTGATGAATCAATATTACCAATTGTTGAAGATGAACAGGCAGTATTTGAAACAGAATATAACGCCAAATTAAATTTGGTACCCAAATCGGAAAACGAAATCGTCAATTCACTATTGAATGATACAGCTAACATTGCAATCCTCACAAGGACTCTTTCAGACAAGGAATTTAAAGCATTTAAGTCCAAAAAGATAAATCCGCGAATTACCCCTTTTGCGACCGATGCAATAGCGTTTATAAAAAATAAGACTGCCAATGATACTTTGGTTGCGTTGCAGGATGTTATCGATTTTTTGAATGGTAAACCGGTTCCAGCTATAAAAGGATTGGTTTTTGACAATGCCAATTCGGGTACGATACGATATATCTCTGAAAAGTTCGGTGTAGATATCTTGAATAGAAAGGATTTCTTTTCAATGAAAACTAATGAGGATGTCATAAAGTATGTGGCAGAGAATAATGGCATGATTGGTGTCATAGGCATGAATTGGATTTTTCAGCCACCATTAGAATTAGAGCGATATGTGGCTAAAATCAATGTTCTGTCGGTCAAAGGGATAAACAATAATGAATACTTCTATCCATCACAAGATAACCTGGCGACAGGTAAATATCCTTTGGCACGACGTTTGTATATTGTCAATTGTCAGGGTTATTCCGGACTTGGAATGGGATTCGGTTCCTTCCTTACCGGAGAAAGAGGTCAACGCATAATTTTAAAATCAGGCTTAGTTCCTGAGCGGACACCAGGTAGAAAAATCGTGATAAGAAACACAATTACTAAAGATAAAATTAAATAGAAAAGATGAACAAGTTTAAAATTTTCAGCCTCGCGTTAGTAGCAACTACAATTGCCAACGCACAAGATTTAGAGCCAGCGAAGAAAGCTATTGATGCTGAACAATTTGAAAAAGCAAAATCGTTGTTGAAATCAGTTATACAAGCAAAACCTACAAATGGTAAAGCAGCATTTCTTTTAGGTAACATTTACCTAAAACAAAATATCTCCGATTCAGCGTCAATCTATTTTAGAAAAGGATTGGCAGCTAGTGAAGGTGCAAGATTAAATAATATTGGATTAGGCCAATTGGATTTGGATGCTAATAACAAAGCGGCCGCACAAGCTAAATTTGATTTGGTAACCAAAGATTTGAAGAAGAAAGACACCGAAGAATATGTGTATATCGCCCGAGCTTTTATGAATGCTGATAAACCGGATTATAAAAGTGCTATTACCGTTTTGAAAAAAGCTGCAACCGCAAGTCCAAATGACGCTCAGGTTCAGTTAGCTTTAGGTGATGCTTATTATGGAGATAAAAATCAAAATGATTCTTATATTGCTTATAGAAATGCATATCAATTTGATAGTTCTTTAATCAGAGCCAAAATGCAATTAGGGGTTTTGTTAAAAGGAGCTAAAGCTTATACAGAAGCGGTAAAAGCATACAATGAAGTAATTGCTATCAACCCAAATTATGGTCCGGTTTATCGTGAATTAGCGGAAACTTACTATTTGTGGGGAAACAATATTCCAAAAACGTATGATGAAAACATTCAAAAAGCCTTAGGGTTTTATGAAAAATATATGAGCTTGACAGACTATTCTATCAATTCGCGTATGCGTCATGCTGACTTTTTAATCTTGGCAAAAGATTACAAAGCATTAGAACTGGAAGCAAACAAGATGAAAGAATTAGACGGAGTTAATCCAAGAATCATGCGCTACCTTGGTTATTCTGCATATGAAAATGGAAATGTAGATGTGGCGTTAACTTCATTGCAAAATTATACTGCAAATGCTACTAACAAAATTATTCCTCGCGATTATTTATATTTAGGTCAGGCCAGAATCAAAAAAGGCGCAAGTGTCGATGGGAAATTGGTTGATCCAACACAATTAGCATCTGGAATTGCAGATCTAAAAAAAGCGATTGAAATGGAGCCATTAGCGGCTAATGAGTTGAATGAAATTGGAAAAAAATTGTACGATCAAAAAGCATTTACAGCCGCAGCCGCTGTTTTTGAAGTTGCTGTAGCTTATCCAAATTCTAAAAATTACCTGATTGACAATTTCTATCTTGGCAACTCACTTTATTATGACAACACCAGAAAAGATATTGTAAAAGCGGATCCAATTGCTTTACAAAAAGCAGATGTTGCCTTTGGGAATGTAATCACGGCATCGCCAACAACACAAGATGCTTATCTTTTTAGAGCAAGAACCAATAGACTATTGGAAAATGACGCAATGATGGCTACTTACTACCAACAATATATTGATGTAGTAACGGCAAAAGGTGAAGAAGAAATTACTAAAAATAAAGCTAAGTTCATAGAGTCATACAACAACATAGCGTCAAGTTTAGCGAATACTGACAAAACAAAAGCAAAAGAAATGCTAAGCAAAACGTTAGCACTTGATCCTGCAAACGCATATGCTCTTGAAGCAATGAAACTATTAAAATAAAAGATTAATGCAATTTTTTAAAACCGTTCCGATTGAAAATCGGGACGGTTTTTTATTTAAAAGGATTCTCAATTTAAGTATCTTTGCCGACTAGAT
>JAYURX010000365.1:0-3253 GCA_043755965.1 Flavobacterium sp.
GAAAACAAATACACCGATTTGAAAAAGGAAAACCGGTTTATATCGGATGAAAACGATGAGCTTCATAAAGCTAACGCCGAATTTGATTCGGTTAACAGCGCGCTGACAGCTGAGCGTGACCAACTCAAAGCTGACAGAGATAAACTGCAAGCGGATTATGCAGCAACAAGCAACAACCTGAAAGCGTTACAGGATTCGTATGCCGCCCTGGAGAAAAACAGCAACGACGCCTTGGAAACCAATGTGGCTAAGAATCGCGATTTGTTGGCCCAACTTGACGCTAAAGAAAAAACATTAGCAGCAGAGCAAGACAGATTAAATAAACTAAGCAGCGAATTGGCATCCAACACCAAACGATTAAACGAGTTAGAAAGCATGATAGCCGCGAAAGATGCAGCCATGAAAAAACTGAAAGACACCTTGTCAAAAGCATTGAATGCGTTTGAAGGAAAAGGCCTTACCGTGCAAATGAAGAACGGGAAAGTATATGTGTCGATGGAAAACAAATTGTTGTTCCAAACCGGAAGTTGGGCTGTTGGTTCTGAAGGAAGAAAAGCGGTAGTTGAGGTTGGTAAAGTTTTGGCTCAAAATCCGGATATTACAGTCTTGATTGAAGGACATACCGATAACGATAAAATTCTTGGAAATATTGGCGGCGGAATAGAAAACAACTGGGACTTGTCCACAAAAAGAGCCACGGCTATTGTAAATATTTTGAGTGAAAATGGTGGTATCAGAAAACAAAATTTGACCGCAGCCGGACGTGGAGAGTTTGCACCTATATTAAGTAATGACACTAATGAAGGCAAAGCTAAAAACCGCAGAATTGAAGTGATACTAACACCAAAACTGGATGAGATTTCTAAGATGTTGAATGAGTTTTAAAAAAGAGGCACTAAGGTTCTGAGATATTAAGGTTCTGAGTTTTTTTTGGAACCTTTTTTTATTGTAAACATTTCCAAAAAATGTGTTAATCAGGCAGTTTAAACGATTACAATATTTTACTTTTGTGCCACAAAAACGGCTTCAAATTCCAAAAATGAACTACACTACCTTACCCAATACTGATATAAAAGTTAGTAAAATTTGCCTTGGCACGATGACTTTCGGAGAACAAAATTCTGAAAGCGACGCCCATTCCCAATTGGATTATGCTGTTGAAAAAGGTGTTAATTTTATTGATACTGCCGAGATGTATCCGATTGCTGCACGTGAAGCAACACTTGGGAAAACGGAAAGATATATTGGAACCTGGTTAAAGAAATCAGGGAAAAGAGAAAACTTGGTTGTTGCTACAAAAGTTTCGGGACCAAACAGAGGACTTGGTTATATTAGAAATCCACTTGACTTTTCAAAGGAAAGTATTCACGAAGCTGTTGATTTGAGTTTAAAAAATCTTCAGACAGATTATATCGATTTATATCAAATGCATTGGCCGGAACGAATAATGAATATGTTTGGGCAACGCGGCGTTTCAGAAATTGATACACATTGGCAGGAAAATTTCTTTGAAGTGTTGAGCATTTATGATGGTTTAATTAAAGAAGGAAAGATAAAACATATTGGCGTTTCCAACGAAAATCCATATGGTGTGATGAAATTTATCAGCGAAAGCGAAAAACACAATTTGCCCAGAATCGTTACCATTCAAAACCCATATTCGTTATTGAACAGGTTGTACGAAGTGGGGCTTTCCGAAATTGGAATGCGCGAAAAAGTTGGTTTGTTGGCGTATTCACCTTTGGGATTTAGCTTTTTAACAGGCAAACATTTGAATGGAATTTTACCAACATCCCGTTTGGGTTTGTTTCCACAGTTTACAAGATATTCCAATGACAATTGTCATAGAGCCACAAAACAATATCAGGAATTAGCACACGAAAACGGACTGACTTTAATTCAAATGGCTTTGGCTTTTGTAAACCGACAGGACTTTGTCACGTCAACGATTATCGGAGCTACCACTATGGAACAACTTCAGGAAAATATTGCGGCTTTTGAAACCGTTTTACCTCCGCAAGTTATAAATGAAATCAATAAAATTCAGGAATTAATCCCGAATCCCGCGCCTTAATTATTCTACAATTAGTTTAGCCTGATATTGATTTCCGGTCAAATCCTCAACAGAAATCAAATACAATCCGCTTGATAAAGCAGCAATATTTACAGAAGGCGTAGTTTGGTTATTCTCAACTGCTTTGGTCAAAACCAATTTACCTGTTAAATCAAAAACGGTCACTTTTGAAAGGGTTGTCCCCGAACTATTTTTAATAAAGACTTCTGTCTTAGCCGGATTTGGGTATAATGAGAAACCATTTTTTTCAAACTCATTTAAACCAAGCGAAGAATCTATGATTTTATAAACTACACCATTCGAAATACCTGCGACATATAACTCTCCGGCTGCATCTTCGCCAAAGGCGGTAAAATTCCCAGAGAAAGAAGCGGTAGTTGCGACTACATTTGATGCATTTAAGGTTCTTATTTTGTTGTCACAATAATCTGTGTAAAAATATTTGTTGGCAAAATTTGGATACATACTTCCAGTATAAAAATAACCACCAGTTATGGAACATCCTGTTGAATGATCATATTGAGCTACAGGGAAAACCATAGTAGCCATTGGAGCGCAACCCGAAGTATTATAGGTTGAATTCCCTTCATAACAACGCCATCCAAAATTTAAACCTGTAGGTAAAGGAGCGGTTACTTTATTCACTTCTTCAATGCTAACTTGTCCAACATCTCCAATCCATAAATCACCATTTAACCTATTGAATGAAAACTTCCAGGGATTACGCAAACCATAAGCCCAAATTTCTCTAATACCAGCAGTTGTAGCATATGGATTACTTGCAGGAATGCCGTAATTTAATGCTCCATCAGTTGTGTCAACATCCATTCGTAACATTTTGCCTAAAAAAACACGAGATGGATTGGCATTATCAACTGTAAGATTTTGAGCATATCCATTGGGATCTCCACCACTTCCGCCATCACCCATACCGACATACAGATACCCATCGGGACCAAATTTTAAACAACCACCATTATGATTAGAAAAAGGTTGGTCAATTGTCATTAAAATAGTTGCTGTTGTATTGGCTATATTTGGATTAGCAGAAACGGTATATTTAGCGATAACAGTGTCGCCTGCAGTATTAGTATAGTTGATAAAAAATGTTCCATTGGATGCATAATTGGGATGAAAAGCTAATCCCAATAAACCTTGTTCACTTCCTGAACTTAATCC
>JAYURX010000366.1:0-3249 GCA_043755965.1 Flavobacterium sp.
AATGAAAAACATTAGAGAAGACCAACAAGGTTTCAACTCGGTGTATATGATGCTTGACTCCGGAGCGAGGGGTTCTAAAGAACAAATCCGTCAGTTAACCGGTATGCGTGGTTTGATGGCTAAGCCAAAAAAATCAACTGCGGGTGGTGGAGAAATTATTGAAAACCCGATTCTTTCCAACTTTAAGGAAGGTCTATCTATCTTAGAATACTTTATTTCTACTCACGGTGCGCGTAAAGGTCTTGCCGATACCGCTTTGAAAACTGCTGATGCTGGTTATCTTACCCGAAGATTACACGACGTTTCTCAAGACGTAATTGTAAACTCTGTAGATTGTGGTACGTTAAGAGGAATTGATGTTTCTGCCTTAAAGAAAAACGAGGAAATCGTTGAAACTTTAGGAGAAAGAATCTTAGGACGTGTAGCATTGCAAGATGTAATTAATCCATTAGATAATGAAATTCTGATTCACTCAGGTGAGCAAATTACCGAAGCTATCATGAAGGCTATTGAAGAATCACCTATTGAAAGAGTAGATGTTCGTTCGCCTTTAACTTGTGAAGCTAAAAAAGGAATTTGTGCCAAATGTTATGGTAGAAACTTAGCTACCGGGAAAATGACCCAAAAAGGAGAAGCAGTTGGAGTAATCGCTGCCCAGTCTATTGGAGAACCGGGAACACAGTTGACACTACGTACATTCCACGTTGGTGGAGTTGCGGGTGGCGTTTCAGAAGAATCTACTATCGTTGCACGATTTGGAGGAAAACTTGAAATCGAAGATTTGAAAACGGTTGTTGGAGAAGATGCTGATGGAAACAAAGTTGACATCGTGGTTTCCCGTTCAACGGAATTGAAATTAGTAGATGTTAAAACAGGTATCTTATTGAGCACACACAACATTCCTTATGGTTCTGTTATCAGCGTAAAAGATGGTGATACTGTTGTAAAAGGTGCTACTATTTGTAAATGGGATCCATATAATGGAGTAATCGTTTCTGAATTTACAGGAAAAATTGCTTACGAAGATTTAGAGCAAGGACAATCGTTCCAGGTTGAAATTGATGAGCAAACAGGTTTCCAGGAAAAAGTAATTTCGGAAGGAAGAAATAAAAAATTAATCCCAACCTTATTGGTATACGGTAAAGACGGAGAATTAATCCGTTCTTATAACTTACCGGTTGGAGCTCACCTTATGGTTGAAGACGGAGAGAAAATTAAAGCAGGTAAAATTCTTGTAAAAATTCCTCGTCGTTCTTCAAAAGCAGGAGATATCACAGGAGGTTTGCCAAGAATTACCGAGTTGTTAGAAGCTCGTAATCCTTCAAACCCAGCGGTAGTTTCTGAAATTGATGGTGTTGTTTCTTTTGGAAAAATCAAAAGAGGTAACCGTGAGATTGTTATCGAATCAAAATTTGGTGAGATTAAGAAATACTTAGTGAAATTATCGAGTCAAATTCTGGTTCAGGAGAATGACTTCGTAAAAGCAGGTGTGCCTTTATCAGATGGCGCTATTACACCGGAAGATATCTTGAGAATTCAAGGGCCATCAGCTGTTCAACAGTATTTGGTAAACGAAATCCAGGAAGTATACCGTTTGCAAGGGGTAAAAATCAACGACAAACACTTTGAAGTTGTTATCCGTCAAATGATGCGTAAAGTAAGAGTAGAAGATCCGGGAGATACTTTATTCCTTGAAGAGCAATTAATCCACACTTCTGATTTCTTGGAAGAAAACGATAAATTGTACGGAATGAAAGTGGTAGAAGATGCAGGTGATTCGGAAGTATTAAAGCCAGGTCAGATTGTTTCTCCACGTGAATTGCGAGATGAGAACTCTTTATTGAAACGTAATGATAAAAATCAGGTTGTGGCCCGTGATGTAATTACAGCTACCGCAACTCCGGTATTACAAGGTATTACCAGAGCATCGTTGCAAACCAAATCATTTATCTCTGCGGCATCATTCCAGGAGACAACAAAAGTATTAAACGAAGCAGCTGTTGCTGGTAAAGTAGATACACTTGAAGGTCTTAAAGAAAATGTAATCGTTGGACACAGAATTCCTGCAGGAACAGGTATGAGAGATTATGATCATACAATTGTTGGCTCTAAAGAAGACTACAACGAAATCATGGCTAGTAAAGAAGAATATATCTATTAAGTATGAGCGATAATAATCAACAGCAGCAACAAGGACAAATCAATATTGAACTGGATGAGAAAACAGCTGAAGGAATTTATTCCAATCTGGCTATCATTAATCACTCTGCTTCTGAATTTGTAATTGATTTTGTAACTATTATGCCGGGAATACCAAAGGCAAAAGTAAAATCAAGAATAGTACTGACTCCGCAACATGCCAAAAGATTTCTAAAAGCATTAGGTGAAAACATTCACAGGTTTGAACAGGCCAATGGCGAAATCAAGGACACAGAGCAACCTCAGATTCCTTTGAATTTTGGTACTGCCGGTCAGGCGTAAATAAAATTAAGTTATTATACTAAACCCTTTCAAGCAATTGAAAGGGTTTTTTGTTTCAGGGTTTCTCGCAATTAAAAAGAGAACCTTAACAAAAAACTGACTACTTTACTCTTTTGTCCTTAGCAGTTTTACAATTAGTCAGGATGAATTATTAAAACAACCGCGGTAACTTTATAAAACAACCGCGGTTAATTAAACGAAGCAACGGTAGCTACTGAATTGATACGCTTGAATACCTTGAAGATATGTAATCGTTAGAATAGAATTCCTGCGTGTCCAGCTATTAGTAAGGCCTACCAAAGGAAAGTTAAATCATAGTACTGACACCAGGGTGATGGTTTATGAAGCGGTATTTACTTTCAAAGTTCCGGTGCATAAGTAATACTATAGTTTGAAGCGGTGAAGGTTCCATTTGTAGCTGCCCTCTTGGTAACATGGTGTTTTCTTGGTTCGAAAACGTTTGAGTTCAATTTAATTTTTGTTTTATACTAAAAGTATATAATATTTTTATACTTTGCCCTATATTGATTTCATCACTGTACATTTGTGAGAGACAATCTTGTCTTTTTCAGTATTGTTTAAGTTAAAAAAAGCATTTATTCATTTTTAAAAGGATTGTTTATGGACATTATTACCCAGAAAAGTACGGCATTAAAAACTATTGAATTTCAAAAAAGCAATTTAGTATTAGGCATAGTTTGTCTTTTTACCCTATTTTTTAATGAGATGTCGGCTCAGCCTTTCATAAGAACCTCTGGCGGTTTAGGT
>JAYURX010000367.1:0-3247 GCA_043755965.1 Flavobacterium sp.
TTTCCGTAGTGTCTAATTTTATTTCTTTCATTAAGTCTTTTGGAGGCTCGTTTCGGAACATAAAATCTTTGTAAGTTTTGCCGAGGTCTATTAATTTTTGACGTTCTGACGCTTGTCCAAAAGTCAAATAGGTAAAGCTAATTACTAAAAGTGTTATTGCTTTTTTCTTCATTCTGTTTGTTATTATTTCGTTTTTAAAATGGGCACCAACGTATATTTATGAATGGCGTCTTATTTTCCTATAGCCAATATACAAAAAACCCTCACATCGCTGCAAGGGTTCAATAAAAACTAATTTTAAACTCTCTATGACGAGAGCGGCCTTGTGTTTAATAAATCGACCAGCAGATGGTAGATATCTGAGTTTTCTTCTTTCCTTAGTTCCTTTTTTAGCTTGTCTATAACCTGATTTCTCATGTAATCGGCCATATTTTCAAGTCTTCTTCGCAAGAGCTCTACCGTAGCGTATTTGTACGGTGCAGACTTGAGTCTTTCAATAATATAATCTGAGTCCATGATTTTTATTTTTAAGTGAATAATTCATTCGCGTTTTCTATATTAAAGTTACGACTGAAAACCCCGAAAGTAGTTATATAGTCCTGCTAAGAGTTTATAAGATTAGGTGCTTCCTCTAACAAAAAAACCCTCACATCACTGCAAGGGTTTGTTTTCAGATCGTATACCCTTCGACAAGCTCGGGGTGACAACAGGGTGACAATAATTAATTAGTATCTATAATACTCAGGCTTGTATGGTCCCTGAACGTCAACACCGATATAAGCGGCCTGTTCGTCGTTTAAGGTTTCCAGTTCAACGCCTAGTTTCGCTAAGTGCAAAGCAGCTACTTTTTCATCTAAATGTTTTGGTAACATATACACTTCATTTTTGTAGGCTGAACTGTTTGTCCATAACTCTAACTGCGCTAAGGTTTGGTTGGTGAATGAGTTACTCATTACAAAACTTGGGTGGCCTGTAGCACAACCTAAGTTAACCAAACGACCTTCGGCAAGGATGATGATATCTTTTCCTGCGATAGTATATTTGTCAACTTGTGGCTTGATTTCGATTTTAGACGCACCGTGGTTTTTGTTTAACCATGCCATGTCAATTTCGTTATCAAAGTGACCAATGTTACAAACGATAGTTTTGTCTTTCATCTGCTCGAAGTGGCTTCCCATAACGATATCCTTGTTTCCTGTAGTCGTGATGATGATATCAGCATTTCCAACCACAGTGTTTAATTTTTTAACTTCAAAACCGTCCATAGCTGCTTGTAACGCACAGATTGGATCGATTTCGGTAACCGTTACGATAGAACCGGCACCACGGAAAGAAGCCGCAGTTCCTTTTCCAACGTCGCCGTATCCGCAAACTACTACTCTTTTTCCGGCCAACATCAAGTCGGTTGCTCTTCTGATAGCATCAACCGCTGATTCCTTACATCCGTATTTGTTGTCAAATTTAGATTTGGTAACCGAATCGTTTACGTTGATTGCCGGCATGAATAAAGTTCCGTTTTTCATTCTTTCGTATAAACGGTGAACTCCGGTAGTCGTTTCTTCTGATAAACCTTTGATACCAGGAATCAATTCAGGATAACGGTCAAAAACCATATTTGTTAAATCTCCACCATCATCCAATATCATGTTCAATGGCTGTCTGTCTTCACCAAAGAATAATGTCTGCTCAATACACCAGTCAAAAGACTCTTCGTCAAGGCCTTTCCAAGCGTAAACTTGAATTCCGGCAGCAGCAATCGCAGCAGCAGCCTGATCCTGAGTTGAGAAAATGTTACAAGACGACCAAGTAACGTCAGCTCCAAGAGCAATTAATGTTTCAATAAGAACCGCAGTCTGAATGGTCATGTGAAGACATCCTGCAATACGTGCTCCTTTTAAAGGCTGGCTTGCACCATACTCAGCACGAAGTGCCATTAGTCCCGGCATTTCAGCTTCTGCCAATTCAATTTCTTTTCTTCCCCAAGCCGCAAGGTTAATATCCTTAACTTTGTAAGCTACAAAAGGTAATGTTTGTGTACTCATCTATTATGTATATTTGTGTTTTTAAATTCTGGCGCAAAATTACAACATAGGTTTTGATTTTAATAATTTATTTTAAAAATTATGAAATGTTTAATCCTTTAATCTTTTGAAAAACAGCAAAATACTAAATGCCATTACATAAAGTCATATCATTATCTCCCAACACGAAACTCTATCTTTGGAAAATTACCGAAGAGCTTGACTGGTTTCTCAATACAGTTCGCCTTAAGGATAGTTCATTGGCGCGCCTCGAGGGAATGAAATCTGAGGACCATCAGAAGGGCTTTTTGGCGGTAAGGATGTTGCTGCAGCATAATGACTATACTGATTTTGATTTGTATTATGACGAATTTGGAAAGCCGCATCTTAAGCCGCAAGGATGCAGCATTAAAGATGTCGAAGTGTCAATTTCACATTCCCACGATTTTTCCGCTCTTGTCATCAGTGAGCAAAAGGTAGGCTTTGATATGGAGATTCTAAAGGACAAAACACTAAAGCTTGCGCCGCGCTATATGGATGTTTCGCATCTGGAAAATCTTAACAAGGAAGACGAATTGATAAAAGCTACTGTAGTTTGGGGCGTCAAGGAATCAGTTTTTAAAATCAAGAACGAAATCGGGATTAGCTTTAAGGACCACATTTTTGAGGACGACTTTAACCTGGCCGATAAAAAATGTGGAGTTTCACTGGAGTTCAATGACAAAACAGAGCGCTTTGATGTTGTTTTTGATTTGATTGAGAACTATGTGTTTGTGTGCGCGTTTAGCTCCGCTCCGTTCGGCTCCACCTCGGGTGAGACTAAAGAATAAAGGAGTCACCCCTATAATTTATTTTTCGTCGTTGAATTCAGATTCGTCTTCAGGGAAATTTGAAGATTCCTTATTGAAATAATCAGTTACATCCTTTTCATCTTTTTGATTTCTCCGAATTAAATAGATAACTAAAGCTAGTCCGATAATAACCACAACGCCGATGATAATCCAATTTGGTTCCATTTCTGCACTATTTTAGTAAAGGTAAAGTAAAAGCTATTGATTTTTGATAATTAGCAGTTTATCAAATTGTTATTTGTCAGATAATCATATTTGGAAAAATTTTATGGATTTTAAAAAAGGGTTACATTTACAATCCTTAAACGAAACATCGGGCAAAAATGAAAGCGCCACGAATACACGAATATTTTAAAGTATTTGTGATAAATAAAA
>JAYURX010000368.1:0-19068 GCA_043755965.1 Flavobacterium sp.
GGATGCAAACCGTGAATTCCTAAATCAATTACGGTACGTTTACCAACTTCAATGATTTCATCATCTATTTGTTTAGTTGTTTTGGCTACAATTTCCTCAATTCTTGCCGGGTGAATTCTTCCGTCAGTTACTAATTTATGTAATGACAAACGAGCAATTTCCCTTCTTACAGGATCAAAACAGGAAAGTATGATGGCTTCCGGTGTATCGTCGACAATGATTTCAACTCCGGTTGCCGCTTCCAGCGCCCGGATATTTCTTCCTTCACGGCCGATGATTCTTCCTTTAACGTCATCCGACTCAATATTGAAAACAGAAACACAATTCTCAACGGCTTCTTCGGTTCCAACTCGTTGAATGGTGTTGATAATGACTTTTTTAGCCTCTTGTTGTGCTGTTAATTTTGCTTCTTCAATAGTATCCTGAATATGCGACATGGCTTTTGTTTTGGCTTCCGCTTTTAAGCTTTCCACCAATTGCTCTTTAGCATCTTCGGCAGAAAGGCCGGAGATAACTTCAAGCTGTTGCACCTGACTTTTATGAAGCTTTTCAAGTTCTTGTTGCTTCCTGTCTAACAACTCAATTTTTGAATTGTATTCCGTAGTTTTAGCTTCGTAATCGTCGTTTACTTTTTTAGCCTTAGCTAATTCACTTGAAACCTGTGACTCTTTATCACGAGTTCTTTTTTCAATCTCAGCAATTCTTTTATCCTTATTTAAAATCTCCTGCTCATGTTCTGATTTTAATTCTAAAAATTTTTCTTTTGCCTGCAATAACTTGTCTTTCTTGATATTTTCACCTTCAAGATTGGCATCTCTTAAAATCGATGCAGCTTCTTTTTTGGCATTTTTAACCATATTAGAGATATTGCTTTTTTCCAAGAATTTTGCAATTCCGAAACCACCAGCAACTCCCGCTATAAGCGCAATTATAATTTGTATTGTTTCCATTTTTTGTTTTAGTTTATATATAAAAAAAGCCTACATTAGGTGAATGCATAAACTCGAAAAGACAAGTTTTGAGCTAACTCGTTGGTCAAGCTTCCACCAATTATGCGGCATGCTTTAGTAACGAAGATTTACTCATTTTAATTTGTTAGTGTTGAGTTTACCAATTAAAATCTAATGTAGGCGGTATTGTAATCCTATGTGATAAGAACGTTATTTTTTTTCGAGATAGTCGAATAATAAATCATTAATTTTTTTCAATCGTTCAAGATCTTTACTGTCTATAGAACTGTCCACTTGCTTTTGTTCTACCTGAGAAGCAAATTGTAAAGCACACATGGCTAATACATCTTGTTTGTCGCGAACAGCATAGTTTTCTTCGAATTGCTTAATCATCGCATCAATTTTTTTGGAAGCACTTCGCAACCCTTCTTCCTGTGACAAGTCAACCGTTAACGGATAAACCCTGTCTGCAATTGATAATTTTATTTTAAGCTTTTCATCCATGTTTTTAGTCTGATAACTGAGCAATACAGTAATCTATCTCTCGGATTAACGAATTTATTTTAAGCTTTGTATCTCGTTTATTTTCTTCACCGCCTAATAATGAATTAGCCATTTTAAGAGATTCGCATTCCGATTTCAAAGCGGCAATCTCATCCGATTGCTTTTGAATCACAGCAGCAGCTTTATCTAATTCTTCTTTGATTGAAACAGAACCTTGCTCTAAACTATTTATTTTAGTAAAAAGTTTTGCTACTCTATTTTCAACAGAATCAATTATTTCTGCAATTTCACTCATGAAATACTTTATTCATTACTTACTTCACAAAGTTAGGATTCTATTTTGTTTGCGCAATATTTTTGCCAATTATTTATCGCTATTTTGAGATGAAATTATAATAAATTGTTTTCTAAGGAGTTATAAAAAGCAGTTCTCTTGTAAATATATACGCACTTTTAATTATCTTAGCAAAAACAAGTTTTATGAGAAATTTTTGTTTTGTTTTTTTATTTTCAATTGCAGCATTTGGGCAAGCTCAATATCCAAAAGATTATTTTCGTTCCCCACTCGACATTCCGATTCAGCTTTCAGGAAATTTTGGTGAACTGCGCCCCAATCATATTCATTCTGGTTTTGACTGTAAAACTCAAAAAAAAGAAGGTTTAAACGTTTATGCTGTCGCAGAAGGTTATGTTTCCCGGATAAAAATTTCCGAAGTTGGTTATGGAAAAGCCCTTTACATTACGCATCCCAATGGTTACACCACTGTCTATGGCCATCTGCAATCCGGTTATGGAGAAATTGAAAAAGCCATTAAATCAGCCCAATACAAAGCAAAATCCTATGAGATTGATATCGCATTAAGTCCGAATGAATTAGTGGTCAATAAAGGAGACATTATCGCTATTTCCGGGAATACAGGCGGCTCGGATGGACCGCATCTTCATTTTGAAATTCGGGATACACTATCAGAAAAAGTCATCAATCCGATGTATTTTGGATTTGATACGATTATAACCGATTCAAAGCGTCCAATCATAAACAGTTTGTGGGTTTATCCGTTAGACAGTAACAGCATAGTAAATGAATCTAAAAGACCAATTTCTGTAAATTTATCATTGCAGGAAGACGGAAGTTATTTAGCGGAAAAGATTTCGGCTACAGGAACAATTGGTTTCGGTATAACAACATTTGATTATGATGATGTTTCCTGGAATGCTAACGGAATTTTTAGGGCTCAAACGTTTCTCAATGGCAAACCCTACTTTTCCTATCAATTTGATACGTTTGAGTTTGGGGAAACGCGATTAGTAAACAATTTAATTGATTATACGCGCTACAAAAAGCAAGGGCAAAGAGTTCAAAGATTGTTTATGGAAAACCCGTATCCATTAAGTATTATAAAACCGGGTCCAAATAACGGAGTCATTTCAGTACCTGGTAATGTTTTCCAATCCTATCGCATTGAAGTGGCTGATTTTAGTGAAAACGTCACTAAAATTTTTATTCCTATTCAATACTCATCATTGCCAGCCAGTGTATCTGAAATTCCGGTTACTTCCAAATATTTTGTAAAAGCTAAAAAAGAAAATATTTTTTCTCTTGAAAATGTTACTGTGAGTTTCCTGGCAAATACTTTTTATGATGATTTTTATATGAATTTTGATGTAAAAAAAGGAAACTTAAAACTTCACGAAGATATCGTCCCGGCATTTTACAATTTTTCAATCACTTTTGAAGATAGTATTACGCCTCAAAAAGACAGGGAAAAAATGTTTATTGGCTCGGTAAGCGGAAAAAGAATCGGCTATTACAATACTAAACGCTATAAAAATTCGTTTACTATCTACACCAAATATTTGGGCGAATACAAACTCTTAAAAGATGGTGTGCCTCCCAGAATAAAACCGGACAGACATATCGGCGGGAAATGGCTTAGCGACATAAATGAATTAAAATTTACAATTTCTGATGCGTTGTCGGGAATTAAAAGTTATGATGGTTATTTAAATGGGAAATGGATTTTATTGGAATATGAACCCAAGACCAAAAAACTCATTCATCGTTTTTCTGATGGCATTGTTGCCGAAGGGGAAAATGATTTAAAAGTAGTCATTACTGATAATGTTGGAAATTCTACTATCTTTGAAACGCAATTTTTTAGAAGTCAAAAACCATAACGATATAATTTGAAAACAAATAAATTCATTTTTTCGATCCTTTTTTTTACGTTAAGTATCATCGCTTTTGCACAAAATCCAACCGCTAAAGTTGCCGGAATTGTTCTCGACGAAAACAATAAACCTATAGAAGGCGTTAATGTAAGTTACCAGACAAAATCAGCAACTACGGATAAAAATGGTTTTTATGAATTAACGATACCGGCTAATCAAAAAATAATTCTTGTTTTTACCCATACTGCCTTGAAAAGCATTACCATACCCATTCAGTTAAAGCCTGGCGAAAACTTTGAATACCACGTCATGATGAATGACAAAGCGGAACAGTTACAGGATGTAGTTGTTACCAGTAGCAGAAGACGGGTGCAGGGAATCACATCGGTTGAACCGGAAACTATTCGAAGAAACCCAAGTGCCAATGCCGGAATTGAAAGCGTTTTAAAAACTTTTGCGGGAGTAAATTCTAATAGTGAATTAAGTACACAGTATTCAGTTCGTGGTGGGAATTATGATGAAAACCTGGTTTATGTTAACGAAATAGAAGTCTACCGCCCATTTTTAATTCGCTCAGGGCAACAGGAAGGATTGAGTTTTACCAACACCGATATGGTTCAGAATGTTGACTTCTCAGCCGGTGGATTTCAGGCTAAGTTTGGCGATAAATTATCTTCTGTTTTGGACATTACGTATAGAAAACCAACAAAATTTGGTCTTGCTGCAGAAGCAAGTTTCCTTGGCGGAAGTTTGACAGGTGAAGGAATTTCCAAAAACAAAAAATGGTCAGCCATTACCGGAATACGTTACAGAGACAATTCACTTTTGGTGAACAGTCAGGAAACACAAACTAATTTTAGGCCAACCTATGCCGACGTGCAGACCAATATAAATTTCAATCCAAATACAAAATGGCAGTTCAGTTTCCTGGGTAATATTTCGCAAAACAGATACAATTACCAACCGCTAACACGTCAGACCAATTTTGGAACTATTGATGAGCCAATAGCATTGCAGGTTTTTTATGAAGGGCAGGAAAAGGATAAATACAAAACACTTTTTGGGGCATTCAAAACCAATTATGCTCCCAATGAAAACAATACGTTCAAATTAATAGGTTCAGTTTATCACACGCAGGAGCAAGAGTATTTTGATATTTACGCAGCCTACTTTTTAGGCGAAGTCGACACCAATATTGGTTCAGAAACATTAGGAGAAGTAACTTTTAATCGTGGCATCGGAACGCAATTAAACCACGCCCGAAACGATTTGGATGCATTAATCGTTAACGCCGAAATTAAGGGAACGCACCAAATCAACAACAAAAAACAACAAATAGATTGGGGTTTTAAATACACTCGTGAAAACATTCGCGACCGAATAGTAGAATGGGAAGTTATTGATTCTGCCGGGTTTTCTATAAATCCACCGATTATTGATTTTCCAAATGATCAGCCTTACAACCCTTACATTGGACCGTTGGTTCCTTATCAAAATGTCAGGGCTACCAATTTTATTGATATTGATAGATTTTCCGGATTTGCCCAATGGAACACCAAAACCAAAATCGGGGAAAGTCAATTCTGGATTACCGCCGGTGCCCGTTTTCACAGTTGGTTAGTTTCCGGCGATGGAATTACCGGTGCAAAAAGGCAAACGGTTTTTAGCCCAAGGGCACAATTGGCTTTAAAACCCGATTGGGAAAAAGATATGTTATTTAGGCTGTCTGTTGGTTATTATCACCAACCGCCATTTTACCGTGAGTTGAGAGATTCATTGGGAACTGTCAGACCAAATGTGAAAGCGCAGCAATCCATTCATTTTGTGTTGAGTAATGATTATAATTTCAAAATGAACAATCGCCCTTTTAAATTTGTTACCGAAGCCTATTATAAAACGATGACCGATGTGAATACCTATACATTGGAAAATGTCAGGATTCGTTATCGTGCCGATAATGATGCTGTGGCCTATGCCTATGGTTTGGATATGAGACTGAACGGAGAATTCGTTCCCGGAACAGAATCCTGGTTGAGTTTTGGTTATATGAAAACCGAAGAAAACATTAAAGACAAAGGATATATTGCTAGGCCAACAGACCAGCGATTGAAATTTGGAATCCTCTTCCAGGATTATATGCCCAATATTCCTAATATGAAATTGTACTTGAATTTGGTTTATAATACTGGCTTGCCCGGTGGTTCGCCTTCTTACGCCGATTCGTATCAATACCAAAGCCGTTTGCGTGATTATCGTCGTGCTGATGTTGGGTTTTCGTATGTCCTGACTGAAAGAAACAATGAAAGACCAGACGGGCATTGGCTAAAGAAATTCAAAGACTTATCGGTTGGGTTTGAGATTTACAATCTGTTCAACAATCAAAATGCGATAACCAATACCTGGGTTCGCGACGTGTATACCAAAAATCAATACGGAATTCCAAATTATATGACAACGCGGGTTTTCAATCTTAAACTGACCGCGAGATTGTAGAAATAATTCACTAATTTTGAGAATCAAATCTATGAAGATGAAAAATTCCTTTCTCTATATTGCTCTTATTGTAGTGGCGCTTTTTTCTGGCTGTAAAAAAGACGAAGCCGAAAAGCCCAAAGTTACTTATGAAACGACTTCAAAAGTAAAACCCGAAGTTGTAGCAGATACTAATCAGATTGAAGTAGCCGATTTACCAATCAATATGGAAGGAACAAACTTCTTGATTCATCCAATTGGTGTGATGACGGCTAAGGGAAAAGGGATTAAATCTTCGTCAGATTCGGAGGAAAGTTTTACGGTTTCTAATTATGGTGAATACCAAATTACAGGCTATCTGAAAAATTTGAAGTTTCAGGAAATAGGGAAGGATAGTCTTCATACTTTGACAAACAAACAAATTCTAATAGAAACAGCAACCTATTTAAAAACGTTTGCCGACAAAAGCAAACAACAATTATTGGTGTATTCTTTGGCTGATATGGATACCAACAAAGACGGAAAATTAGACAGTAGCGATATAAAATCGTTGTACATCAGCACGATTTCCGGTCAAAAGTTCACTAAACTTTCTGCTGATTTTCAGGAATTAATCGATTGGAAAATCATTGATTCAAAAAGTATTCTTTATTTCAGAACCATTGAAGACACCAATAAAAATGGTGAGTTTGATGCCGAAGATAAACTTCAATATCATTTTGTAAATATAGGAGATAAAGACTGGAAAGTAGGCGTTTACAACCCTGTGGACTAAATCAGAATATCACTTCTAAATCTGATTTTTCTATTTCAAAATCAAATCCCAACTTTGAGACCAATTCGATAACCAGTTTTTTATACCAGTTTTCTGATTTGGGGTGAATGTATATTCGTTCAATCAGTTGATTGATGTCGACATCTATTTTAAGGCCATCATTTATTGTAATGTTTTCCGATGAAATATCTGCAATGATGCGGACTTCGCGTTCGTATTGGAAACTTTTCCGTTTAAATAAAAACGGAAAAAACATATCATCAAACGGGATATACTCTTTTTTGTAATCGATATAATTTACTTCGCCTATATATTGTTTGAAATCCTTTTCAGCAGCCAATGCTTTTTGCAAACGTCCAATAGTTGACTGAATCGCTAAACCTTCGCTGTTTTGGGTAAAAATCTGCCACATGGCAAACGATTCGTATTCATTAATATGCCAGCTGCTCACGACCACTTTTTCACGATGGGTTTTGTAAAATGCTAAAAACTCAGGATTGTTCTCGGATAATTTTTTGATTTCCTCAAAAGTTGGCTCGCTGAAAGTGCCTTCATACTGATCCTCAAATTTATCCGAACGTGACATGAATAATTTTTTGGAAAGCAATAAATCTAGGAATTTTGATAAGTCCAAATATTTCCAAACCACTGTATCCGGGTTTTCAGGAAGGGTGATATTTGGATTATTGAGATACATTTAAAATGCTTTTGGAAAACGCATAGAATGTTGGCCGGCATAAAAACCAACAGCCACCCAAACAACAATATAAGTGCTTAAATAATTGGTAACCTTTTCATCACCAAAAATAGAATCAGCCAGGAAAATTCCAGCTACAAATAAAATTATAAACAGCATTCCAAAGTATTCTCTTTTCATAAAAATAGATTTTATATTAATCAAAGGATTGCATGGAAACTAATTTAGAATAAATCCCGCTTTTAGCCAAAAGTTCTTCGTGATTTCCCTGTTCGACAATTTTTCCTTTTTGCATGACCACAATCATATCTGCTTTTTGAATTGTCGAAAGGCGATGCGCAATTACGATAGAAGTTCTGTTCTGCATCATGTTTTCCAAGGCGATTTGTACCAATCGTTCGCTTTCGGTATCCAAAGCCGAAGTGGCTTCGTCCAAAATCATTATCGGCGGATTTTTCAAAACGGCACGGGCAATTGATAAGCGTTGTTTTTGTCCGCCTGAAAGTTTGTTTCCGCTGTCGCCAATATTGGTATAAATTCCTTCAGGTAAATCTTCAACAAATTCATAGGCGTTGGCAATTTTCAAGGCAGCTATGACTTCATCGTCTGTTGCATCGAGTTTTCCTAATGAGACATTTGCCTTAATTGTATCGTTAAACAAAATAGAATCCTGCGTTACCAATCCCATCAGGCCGCGAAGCGATTCCAAATCGAGGTCTTTGATGTCGATGTTGTCAATCGTTATCCTGCCTTCATTTACGTCGTAAAATCGTGTCAGCAAATTGGCTATTGTACTTTTCCCACTTCCTGATTGTCCAACCAATGCGACAGTTTTTCCTTTTGGAACCTGAAGCGAAAAGTTTTTAAGTACATTTTCCTCCTGATATCTAAAATTGATGTTTTCTAAAGAGATTCCTGTTTCGAAAGTATCTTTATGAACTGCATTTGGTTTGGATGTAATTGCGTTTTCTTCTTCCATCAAAGTGAATACACGTTCGGCTGCAGCCAAACCGGTTTTTACCTGATAAGAGGCTTTCGAAATGTTTTTGGCGGGTGTCAAAATGGTATATGCCAACGCGATATAACCTATAAAGGCAGTGCTTTCCAAAGATTTATCGACCAAAACCATATAACCGCCATACCATAAAAGCACAGCAATGGTTAGTATTCCCAGAAATTCACTCATTGGCGAAGCTAAATTACTTTTGTTCCCAATGCTATTGGACAACTGTTGTAACTTTTTGACTGAGGTGTTGAATTTGGAAATAAAGAGATTCTCGGCATTGTAACTTTTAACGACTTTCATTCCACCTAAAGTTTCGTCTAAAATAGAAATGAAATAACCCGTTTCCTGTTGTGCTTTTTTTGATTTTGCTTTTAGGTTTTTACCAATTCTAGAAATGATTAATCCTGAAATTGGAATAAAAATAAATACAAATAGCGTTAGTTTGGTGCTGATAGCAAGCATGGCAGCAACTGAAAAAATAATTGTCAAAGGTTCGCGAACGACTAATTCCAAAACCTGGAAAAAAGAATTCTGAACCTCGTTGATATCGCCAAGCATTCTCGACATGACATCGCCTTTTCGGGCATTAGAATAATAAGATACGGGAAGATGTATAATTTTTTGGTAAAGCTTTTCTCGTAAGTCTTTCAAGACACCGGTTCTTAATCGGGTTACATGAAATGAAGCCAGATAATTGAAAACATTTTTAAGTAAAAAAATCACAATTACGATGGAAACCACTAATAGCAATGCATATTCCGGACCATTTTCAGTAGTTAATTTCGTGATGTAATAATTCAATAAATCTTCTCCATATTTACCCAAAAAACCGATGCCTTTGTATACTGGCATAACAGTTACTTCTTCAGTTTCCTTAAAAAGAACCTTTAATGTTGGGATTATAGAAACCATTCCCAAAGTTGAAAACAAAGCATAAAATATATTAAAGACTATATTTAGAACTACATTCTTCTTATACTTTAAGGCAAAAGGAATTAATTTTTTAAGGTTATTATCCATTAGTTTAATTGCATTTCTGAAATAATGTTTGCGATTTTAGTATCCAAAATTGCTTCTGCAAGGGGAATTTCATCTAAACTTTCAATAGCGGTATTGACACTAAAATAGAATTTTATTTTTGGCTCAGTGCCACTTGGACGCGCACAAATTTTGGAACCATCTTCTAAATAGTAAATCAACACATCCGATTTCGGAACAAATAAGGTTTCCGTTTCGTTGGTCAAAAGATTCCTTCCCGTTGAGTTTTGATAATCTTCCACCATGAGCACACGCTGCCCATTGATTTCAGAAACTGGTTTCTCGCGCATGTCAACCATCATCTGTTTAATTTGGTTAGCACCTTCAATTCCTTTTTTGGTAATCGAAATCAGGTGTTCCTTATAAAAACCAAAGTCCAGATACATTTGCTCTAATTCCTGGTAAACAGAACTGCCTTTTTCCTTAGCTTGAGCCGCCATTTCGCACATTAGCAATATGGCGCCGACCGCATCCTTATCGCGCACAGCATCACCAACCATATAGCCAAAGCTTTCTTCGCCACCGCCAATAAATTTCAGTTCAGGAAAATCACGGATGAACTTTGCAATCCATTTGAAACCTGTTAAACCCACTTTGCATTCTACACCATAAGCCGAAGCCAATTCGAGCATCATTGGCGTCGATACTATAGTGGAACCAACGAATTGTTTGCCGTTAATTTTTCCGGCTTTTTTCCATTGTTCCAAAAGATAATGCGTCATGACAACCATAGTTTGGTTTCCATTTAACAACTGCATTTCACCTTTGTTATTCCTAACGGCAACGCCAAGCCTGTCGCTATCGGGATCAGTTCCAAAAACGATATCGGCATTAATTTTTTCTGCCAAAGCCATCGCCATAGTCAATGCTTCCGGTTCTTCAGGATTTGGAGAAATGACAGTCGGGAAATCACCATTGGGTTCTGCTTGTTCAGGAACAATATTTACATCGGTGTAACCGGCTTTTTCCAGCACTTTCGGAACCATTTTGATAGAAGTTCCATGCAAGGAAGTATAAGCAATCTTTAAATTTTTTCTGGGTTCCGCCGAGGTGTTGAAACTTGCATTTTCCACAGTTGATTTGGCAAAAGCTTCATCAATGGCAACATCAATATATTCAATCAGCTTTTCGTTAGTGTCAAATTTGATTTCGCTGTATTTTAAGCTTTCAATTACCTGAACAATTTCGGCGTCATTTGGCGGTACTATTTGTCCGCCATCCTGCCAATACACTTTGTATCCGTTGTATTCCGGTGGATTGTGAGATGCAGTCAAGACAATTCCGGCATGGCAATTTAAGTGTCTGACGGCGAAAGATAATTCGGGAGTTGGGCGCATTTCAGAAAACAAATACACCTGAATTCCGTTTGCAGAAAAAACGTCGGCAACGACTTTGGCAAGCGTGTTGCTGTTATGGCGGCAATCATAAGCAATAGCAACTTTCAGGGGTTCGCCAAGGAATGATCTTTTTAAATAATCGGATAAACCCTGAGTGTTTTTCCCGAGGGTATATTTGTTGATGCGATTGGTTCCAACGCCCATTATTCCTCGCATTCCACCCGTTCCAAACTCCAAATTTTTATAGAAACTTTCTTCTAAGTTTTTCGGAGAGGAAGTCATCATTTCGATGATTTCGTCCTGCGTTTTTTGGTCAAATGTCGGCGTAAGCCATTCGTTTACTTTGTCTAGTATACTTTGTTCGATATGCATGTTATTATTTTTTGTAACCTATTTTATTTCTTTCAGTTTTTTGATTTTTATCCTTGTCAACCAAATAGTTTAGCGCTTTGTAAATATCGGGACTCGAGCCTAAAGGCGAACAGGCGTAGCAAATGACTTTCAATTTCTTCAATTCTGGTTTTAAGTTCAGCATAAGTTAAAGAAAATTGTCTAATGGTAACAAAAGCTCTAATAATTGAGATATTAATTTCGATTGCTTTTTCACTGTTCAAAACACTGGATAGCATTGCGATTCCTTGTTCTGTGAAAGCAAAAGGCATGTATCTAATTCCTCCACGGTTTGAGGTCACAATTTGTGACCTCAAACTATTGAACTCAATTTCGTTAAGTTCAAACATGAAATCTTTTGGAAAACGATTTATATTTCTTCTAACAGATTGTTTAAAAACCTTTTTTTCAACATTATAAAGCAATGCTAAATCAAAATCGAGCATGACTTTACGACCTCGTATTTCAAATATTTTATTTTGAATTACTTCTAATTCCATATTTTTACAATATTTAAGGTCACAATTTGTGACCTTAAAGAATAACTTTTATGGTATCACATTTCGTGATACGGTTAATTTTACAAATTCACTTCTTTAGAAATTTTATAGCGTTCTTCGTTATTCTTTGTTCTTAAAATTATTTCACCCAAAAATCCGGCTAAGAATAGTTGGGAACCAATAATCATAGCGGTTAAAGCGATATAGAAAAGGGGATTTTCGGTTACTAAAACAGTATGAAAACCTGAATATAGTTTAACCAATTTTAATATTATTATGAAACCTGTAGATATGAATCCAATTAAAAACATCAAAACACCACCTGCGCCAAAAAGATGCATCGGGCGTTTGCCATATTTGGATAAAAACCAAATGGTAATCAAATCCAAGAAACCATTGATAAAACGGCTCATGCCAAATTTTGATTCGCCATATTTTCGTGCTTGATGTATCACTATCTTTTCTCCTATTTTTCCGAATCCAGCGTTTTTTGCCAAAACAGGAATGTAGCGGTGCATTTCGCCCGAAACTTCGATGTTTTTGACAACGACATTTTTATACGCTTTTAATCCGCAGTTGAAATCGTTTAGATTAACGCCGGACGTTTTCCGCGCAGCCCAATTGAATAATTTGGAAGGTAAGTTTTTACCAACAACAGAATCGTAGCGTTTCTTTTTCCAACCCGAAACCAAATCAAAATTTTGGTTCAGAACCATATTGTATAAATCCGGGATTTCCTCCGGACTGTCTTGCAAATCGGCATCCATGGTAATGATTACATCGCCTTTGGCCTTGGCAAAACCGGCATGTAATGCTTGTGATTTACCAAAATTCCTAAGAAAACGAATTCCTTTTATGTTTGGATTTTCCCTAGAAAGCTGTTCAATAATTTGCCACGACTCATCCGTACTACCATCATCTATAAAAATTACTTCATAGGAATAATTATTGACTGTCATTACGTTGACAATCCATTGGTGTAATTCGGGTAAAGATTCCTGTTCGTTAAGAAGTGGAATTATTATAGATAAATTCATTTATAAACTGTTTGGTCTTTCTTTTTTAAGTATAGCTCCGATTATGAGTGAATAAATCAATCCAATAAATGCATACATAACTATTGTGATTGGCACAATAACAAATGGGCTCATCATTTTCTCTGTCATTGACAGTGCCATTTGAGTTTGCTCTTTTGGTTTGCCTTCACCTTGTTTTATTATAGCTTCTTTTGCATGGTTTAGAATTTTTTCTGCAAACTCCGGAAAAATCATATTAAAGATTACACTAAATATAGCATACATCAAGGCAGCTATTATACAAATTGTTACACCAATTTTTAAGCATTCGCTAAATGAAATAAAGCCCGAATTAAATTTATCTTTGAAATTATTACATCCAAAAACAATCAAAGTAATAGGAAGAATCAAAAAGTTAAGAAGGTTGATAATTATACCATAAGTTTTGTTTTCATCTGTGAGGCCAAACGAATAAGATATAACAAGTTCAAGAATCATAATGACTCCGAAAATAACGCCATATTGCATAGCCGACTTAGAAGGAGAAATAGTTTTTTCCATAAGTTTTGTTAGTTTTTGATTAGTTAACAAATATAGTAATTCCGTAATTACTTTTCGGTAAGTACAAAACAATTAAAAAAAGTTACATATTGGTTTGATTTTTAAAAAATAGTTGTATTTTTGCACACTCTAATTAAAAAAAGATTAATAAAAGCTGTAGCCAGTTTATACCTTTCAAAAAAGAAAGCTTCAAAACAAAACTACTTCATAACAATAAAAAGATTTACAAATGAAACAAGGAATTCACCCAGAAAATTACAGATTAGTTGCTTTTAAAGACATGTCAAACGATGATGTTTTTATCACAAAATCAACAGTAGAAACTAAAGAAACAATCGCGCACGAAGGTGTTGAATATCCAGTTTTTAAAATGGAGATTTCCAGAACTTCTCATCCTTTTTACACAGGTAAATCTAAACTTATCGATACTGCAGGACGTATTGATAAATTCAAAACCAAATACGCTAAGCACTCAAAATAAGCCCCGAACCTTCGGGATAAGTGTTCCAATATTTATAAAACCATTCTCCTAAAGAGAGTGGTTTTTTATTTATTAAATCTTCGTAATTTTGAAAAAGTACATTATTTGTGTACTTTTAACTCATAAACCTTCATAATGAACTACATACTTTTTGACGGAACAGTTCGTAACGCACTTTTACCCTTTACATTCACAAGACCTGTTGCCGATATTCGCATCGGAATTTTGACCATTCGTGAAAAATGGGAAAAATATTTAGGGTACACCACAACAACTTTGACCGAAGAATATCTTTCCGAAAAATTTCCAATGGTTGAAATGGAAGACAACGTGATGATTAATGCTTCTTTCCTGCCAAATGATATTCTTTCTGAAATGGTGAAGAGTTTAGAAAAAAATCAAGCCATTTTTCAAGGCGACGAAGTCATCGCTTTTTATACAAATGACACCCAGGAAGAAGTTGATTTTGACAGTTATGAAATAATGGAATTTAGCGAAGAATGTATAACAGTGCAGCATACCTGGGATATTTTTGCCAAAAATGACGCCGCGCTGCGTGAAGATTTTGAGTTGATTACCGAAGGAAGGAATTCACAGCCTATTCCGAAAAGTGTAAACGTGCTTTATCCGGAAAATATATTTATCGAGGAAGGAGCAAAACTGGAATTTGTGACTTTAAATGCTTCAACAGGCCCAATCTACATCGGGAGAAATTCCGAAATCATGGAAGGCTCTGTTATTCGGGGACCATTTGCACTGTGCGAATCGGGCAGAGTGAAACTGGCGTCTAAAGTGTATGGTGCTACTACTGTTGGACCGCATTCCGTAATTGGCGGAGAAGTGAGTAATTCCGTTTTGATGGGCTATTCCAATAAAGGCCACGATGGGTTTTTAGGGAATTCTGTTTTGGGCGAATGGTGTAACATCGGTGCTGACAGCAATAATTCGAATCTTAAGAATAATTATGAAGAAGTGCGGTTGTGGAGTTACGAAACCGAAGGTTTTGCCCGAACCGGTTTGCAGTTTTGCGGACTAATGATGGGCGATCACAGCAAATGTGGCATCAATACCATGTTCAATACAGGAACTGTGGTTGGCGTTTCCGCTAATATTTTTGGCTCTGGCTTTCCTCGTAATTTTGTGGCGAGTTATTCCTGGGGCGGAGCATCAGGTTTTACAACTTATTTAACTTCGAAAGCGTTTCAAACAGCCAAAATAGTAATGGCACGTCGTCAAGTCGAATTCACAGATGAAGATGCAAAAATCATGGAACATGTTTTTGAGATTACAAAAAAATACAGAAAAGAATAAAAAAGTACCAACACTGGTGCTTTTTTTAATGGCGGCCTCCGCGTTTAAGGAACGTCCCTTCTTTAGTAAATTCCAAATCAATATTATCGGTCAAATCCACATCAACATCCTTGTGTCCATAATCAATGTGTGTAATTTTGTTGTTTGGATAATTTGCGGCAACATAATCGACAATTTTCCTGTCGATAAATCCTGTTGGGATTGGATCTTTTTTACCCTCCACTTCACGCCATTTGCCATCTTTCCAGAATTCTACTTCAGTTCCGTCGGATAGGATTACTTCATAGCCTTTCTCTCCATGTTCTGCATCTTTTTTAGCTTTATCTATAGTTGCGTTTGGAAAGTAAAGCTTGATAAATTCAGTCGCTCCGGTTGGTAACTCGGAAACAGGAATTTTCTTTTGTGCGCTTACTGTCATTGCAATAAAAAGCAACAAAACAGTAATAATGTTTCTTGTTTTCATATTAAATATTTTTAATGATTAGACAATTCTATTTTTCCCTCTATTCCATCACTGTTGTCAGTATTTTTTCCGATGATAATAGTAGAAACAAAGTTTATCATCGATACAAATTTCCCGAATTTGGTATCCCAATAGTTAACGTCCTGTGGTGTTACCCGAATAATGCTCACATCGGGATCGTCCTTACCATCAAACCATGCGTTCGCAAACACTGACCATTTTTCTTCTATTGTCGCCTTATCATCATAGATGTAAGCGTCGCCAATAATGGATAAATATTCATGGTCACTATTATTCATAAAATATAATTGTACCAAATTATCCTTTTGGATTTCCATATTTTTATGGCTTTCCTTACTGCTTATAAACCAAAGATTTCCTTCTTTATCGCATTCTTGTAGACTCATAGGCCTTGAATTGAAAGGTGGCTTTTTATGTAAATTAGTTATGAACATACAAATTCTTGCTTTCTCTGATAGTTCTTTTAGCTTTTCAATTGCCTTAGCGTTGGATAAATTTTTATGTGACATGATTATTAAGTTTTAAAGGGTAAATTTTCATTAATCAAAATTCATAAATACACAGAAATATCTCTTACACAATTAGATAAAATTTTTATATGATTGATGGTATGTTTTCATTAAAAATTTTATAAATCAAAAATTGTGTGTATTTTTGCGCTCTCAATTTTTGACAACGATTTCACTAATTGGGTAAGCATATGGAACAAAAAAAGAAGGTCGCCTTTTATACTTTAGGGTGCAAATTAAATTTCTCCGAAACGTCTACTATCGCGAGAAATTTTCAGGACGAAGGTTTTGACCGTGTCGATTTTGAAGAAGTCGCCGATATTTATGTGATAAATACCTGTTCGGTTACTGAAAATGCAGATAAACAATTCAAGCAAGTAGTTAGAAAAGCCATGAAGCTCAACGACAAGGCTTTCGTTGCTGCGGTTGGTTGTTATGCACAATTAAAACCGGAAGAATTAGCTGCTGTTGATGGCGTTGATTTGGTTTTGGGTGCCACCGAAAAATTTAAGATTACCGATTATATCAATGACTTGTCCAAAAATGATATGGGCGAAGTGCATTCCTGCGAAATTGAAGAAGCCGATTTCTACGTCGGAAGTTATTCCATTGGCGACAGAACTCGAGCTTTCCTAAAAGTTCAGGATGGCTGTGATTATAAATGTACGTATTGCACGATTCCGTTGGCACGTGGAATTTCAAGAAGCGACGCTTTGGAAAACGTGTTGAAAAATGCTTCTAATATTTCGAAACAAGGAATTAAGGAAATTGTGTTAACCGGTGTGAATATTGGTGATTATGGAAAAGGCGAATTCGGAAATAAAAAACACGAACATACTTTTCTGGATTTGGTTCAGGCTTTAGACAAAGTTGAAGGCATTGAAAGACTCCGAATTTCGTCTATCGAACCAAATCTGTTAAAAAACGAAACCATTGAATTTGTTTCGCAAAGCCGAACCTTCGTACCACATTTTCATATTCCGTTGCAAAGTGGAAGCAACGAAATTTTGAAGAAAATGAAGCGTCGTTACTTGCGGGAAGTATACACCGAACGGGTAAATAAAATCCGTGAAGTTATGCCTCATGCCTGCATTGGCGTTGATGTCATTGTTGGTTTTCCGGGTGAAACTGATGAAAACTTCCTGGAAACGTATAATTTTCTAAACGAGATGGATATTTCCTATCTGCACGTTTTTACTTATTCTGAAAGAGATAATACCGAAGCTGCCGTAATGCCGGGCGTTGTTCCAATGAATGTGAGAAACAAAAGAAGTAAAATGTTACGCGGATTATCCGTTAAAAAGCGTCGTGCTTTTTATGAAAATCAAATTGGAACCAACCGAACGGTACTTTTTGAAAGCGAAAATAAAGAAGGATATATCCACGGCTTCACCGAAAACTATGTCAAAGTTAAAACACCCTGGAACCCTGAATTGGTGAATACATTACACGAAATCAATTTGTCCCGAATAGACGAAGACGGAAGCGTAAGGTTAAAATTCCAAAATGAAAAATCCCAAGTTCCAACATAGTTGAAGTTTGGGATTTAAAAATTGTTTTTTGATATTTATTTGGAATTTGTATTTTCCTTTTTTGTATTTTTTAAACTTATATTTTAATTCCGGGTGGAAGTAAATCTCTGTAACAAGAATTTTTCTTAAAGAAAAGTGCAATTTTAGGTAAAATCGGAACAACCTTTAATTTCCGTTCATAGGCAATTTCCATGATGTTCTTCAGCAAATCATTAATGAATTCATCATTAGCAAAACCATCAAAAACATTAATACGTGTCAGGAAAATTTTCTTCTCCTGAAATGAATATTCTACAGAAATTAATTTTCCGTCTACCAAAGTTTCAAATTGACGAGCAAAAGTATTGTCTTTAATCTCGATTTTTTCTAATAACGCTGTTGTCTCCATGATGAATTAAAAAAAAGGATTATTTTTATGCAAAGTTACTAAAAATTAACCACTTTCAACTTAAAAAATGACTAAAATCCATGTTTATTTTATGCCAGGAATGGCTGCCAGTCCAAGCATTTTTGAGAGAATTCGTTTACCAGCTGAAACTTTTGAAATGCATTTCTTGAAATGGGTTTCACCAAAGAAAAATGAATCATTGGCAGCCTACGCCAAGCGAATGGCAGAAAATATAAAACATGAAAATGTTATCTTGGTTGGTGTTTCTTTTGGCGGCATTTTGGTTCAGGAAATGAAACTTTTTGTAAATCCCAAAAAAGTAATTATCATTTCTAGTGTAAAATCAAATGCAGAATTACCAAGACGGATGAAAATTGTAAAAACTACCAAAGCATACAAACTTATTCCGACGAAACTATTTGAAAACATTGAGCTTTTAGCGAAATATACTTTTGGTTTCTCTATTTTAAAACAACGAATAAAACTGTATGAAAAGTTTCTTTCCGTTCGGGATAAGGTTTATTTAGATTGGGCAATTGAACAAATAATCAACTGGGATCGAGTAGAAATTGACAATGAAATTATCCATATTCACGGCGAATCTGATAAAGTTTTTCCGTTAAAACATATTAAGAAATGCATTACTGTTAAAGGCGGAACCCATATTATGATTATAACAAAATACCGATGGCTTAACGAAAATTTGCCTAAAATTATGTTAGAAAATGGATGATATTAAACTGGTTTTTGTAGTTTTACCAATATTAAATGACATTATTATGACATCGCCAAAATAAAAAAGTTTGTTGGAAACAAACTAATAATAAATGGCGATTGCATATCTGACCATAAAAAAATTAAATCCTACAGATATGAAAACGAATAAAGCCCTATTATCGACATTCGTAGTAATTTTAGTTTCCGGAATACTGATTTTTGCAATAT
>JAYURX010000369.1:0-7654 GCA_043755965.1 Flavobacterium sp.
ACGTAATAACAACATTCGGATCTGTGGAAATCTCCGGATTCTTAATCACCAGATTAAAGCAATAAAAACCGTCATTGTTTAAGCTGTCATCACAAACTACATATGGGGTTGGTGTATTGATTGTTGGCGCAGTGTTTACTGTTACTACCGCAGAACCATTCTGAGCTTGTGAGCAAGCCGGAGTAGCTCCATCCTGAACACTTACTAAAGCATAAGTGTATACACCCTGTGGTGTCGTTGGAACATTGACCGCAACGCTGTTTCCGCTGGTTGTTGTAATCGGCGGTTGCACTACTGTATTGATTGAATACGTAAAAGTATAAGGTGCTACGCCATTGGCGCCGGTTAATATAATTTGTGGGGAGGCGGAATTCAAACATACGGCTGTAGTACCGGAAATTGTCGCAGTTGGTAATGGGTTAATAGTTATAGTAGCAATACTACTATCGTTGATACATGGAGCAGTTCCAATTACAGTATAAGTAAAAGTTGAAGTGGTAACTCCAAGAGCCGGTGTAAAGATTCCCGTGGCCGCATTGAAAGTTCCTCCTGCTCCGGTGGTTCTTGTCCATGTTCCTCCGGCTTGTTCAGCTGTAATTAAAGTATACAAATTAATGGGTGTAGAATTATTTTCACAAATGGTAGTTCCACCATCAGTCCCTGCTGTAGGTTGTGGATTAATAGTAATGGTAGCCAAACTGCTATCATTAATACACGGTACTGTTCCGCTTAAAGTATATGTAAAAGTCGAAGTGGTTGCTCCAACTGCAGGCGTATATGTTCCTGCAGCTGCATTGAAAACACCTCCTGTTCCTGTTGTTCTTACCCAAGTTCCGCCAGTTTGTTCTCCGCTTATTAAACTGAATAAATCTACAGGGGCTATACTGGTTTCGCAAACAACGGTTCCTCCGTCAGCACCAGCATTAGGTTGTGGATTTATAGTAACAGTAACTATACTTGTATCATTGATACAAGGTGCAGTTCCCGATAGGGTATATGTAAAAGTTGAATTCGTAGCACCAACTGCCGGTGTAAATGTACCTGCAGCGGCATTGAAAGTTCCTCCTGTTCCTGTGGTTTGAGTCCAAACTCCACCAGCTTGCTCACCAGTAATTAAACTGGATAAATTAATTGCTGCAACACTCGTCTCACAAACAATAGTCGCACCATCTGTTCCTGCATTAGGCTGGGCATTAATAGTTATTGTAGCAACGCTGCTATCGTTACTACACGGAGCTACTCCTGTCACAGTATATGTAAAAGTTGAAGTCGTGGCTCCAATTGCCGGAGTATATGTACCAGCAGCTGAATTGAAAACCCCTCCTGTTCCTGTTGTTCTTACCCAAGTTCCGCCAGTTTGTTCTCCGCTTATTAAACTGAATAAATCTACAGTTGTTATACTTGTTTCGCAAACAACTGTACCGCCATCGATACCTGCAGTAGGCTGTGCAATAATATTTACAGAAGCAATACTCGTATCTATTATACAAGGCGCGACTCCCGATAAGGTATATGTAAAAGTTGAACTTGTCGCACCAACTGCCGGAGTAAAGGTACCAGCAGCAGCATTGAAAGTTCCTCCTGTTCCTGTGGTTTGTGTCCAAACACCTCCAGCTTGCTCACCAGTGATTAAACCGGATAAATTAATTGCTATAGCACTCGTCTCACAAACAGTAGTCGTACCATCTGTTCCGGCATTAGGCTGGGTATTAATAGTTATTGTAGCAACACTGCTATCATTAATACACGGCGCTACTCCTGTTACGGTATAAGTAAAAGTTGAAGTTGTGGCCCCAATTGCCGGAGTATAGGTACCAGCAGCTGCATTGAAAACCCCTCCTGTTCCCGTTGTTCTTACCCAAGTTCCGCCAGTTTGCTCTCCCGTTATTAAACTGAATAAATCTATAGCTGTTATACTCGTTTCGCAAACAACTGTACCACCGTCAACTCCAGCTGTAGGTTGAGCAACAATGCTTACAGAAGCAAGACTCGCATCTGTTATACATGGTGCAACACCTGCTATTGTATATGTAAAGGTTGAACTCGTTGCACCAACTGCCGCAGTATAGGTGCCCGCGGCGGCATTGAAAGTCCCACCCGTTCCTGTGGTTCGTGTCCAAGCTCCACCAGGTTGTTCTCCTGTAATTAAACTAAATAAATCTATAGGTGTCGTGCTCGTTTCGCAAACAACTGTAGCTCCGTCAACACCTGCGTTTGGCTGTGCTCCAATAGTTACTGTTACAAGGCTACTATCAGGACCACAAGGTGCAATACCCGGGACGGTATAGGTAAATGTTGAAGTTGTGGCTCCGGCTGTAGGTGTAAATGTACCTGCTGCTGCATTGAATGTTCCACCAGTTCCGGTTGATCTTACCCATGTTCCTCCAGTTTGCTCTCCTGTTATTAAACTGAATAAATCTATAGGTGTACTACTGGTAGCACAGATAACAAGCCCCCCATCAGTCCCAGCAGTCGGCCCTGGAATGATATTTACTGTAGCAAGGCTACTATCATTAGCACAAGGAGCTACCCCGGTTATTGTGTAAGTAAATGTTGAAGTTGATGTCCCTGCTGATGGTATAAATGTACCGGCAGCTGCATTGAAAGTTCCTCCGGTTCCTGTTGTTCTTACCCATGTTCCACCCGTTTGCTCTCCGGTTATTAAAGTGAATAAGTTAATAGGTGTAGTATCTCCATCACATATATTGATGCTTCCGTCTCCTCCTGCATTTGACATAGGGGTGACAATAAGATCAAAATCTGTGGTATAATATGTAGCAGGAACAGCGTTACTCTGCATTCGGATATATATGGTTTGATTTGTTCCAACAAAAGGATTGATAGGACTTATTTGTGTACCAGGCGTTCCTGCATTTGCTGCTGCCTGTGATAAATAATAAGTGAATGTATAATCGGCAGCGTTTTGACTACCCAATGCAATTGCCGTTTGTGGCGTTAAATTAAAAACCGCTGTTCCACTGCCCAATGAACTCTCACAAAGAGTTAAGTCTGGAACCGGCGATATTGTTCCGCAGGATACTATTAAATTAAAAGGTTTGACAACTGTACATCCGTAGGCATTCACATAAATTGCCATATATATGGTTTGTCCCGAACTCACAAAAGCACTTGGATTCGCGATTGGACTAGAAACAGTAGCTGCATCAGCGGCAGACAAGTGATATGATATATCGTAATCTATTGGATTTAAACTTCCTAAAATTACACCCGCATTTGATGTTAAATCAAAGGTAGTTGGACATTGAGTAATATCAAGTGGTGTATTCGTTAAATCCGGATTTACATTTAATGTTACTGAAGTAGTAGCTGTTTGTGGCACACCACATACATTATAAACAGTCTCTAATGTATAAGCAGTGGTTACAGAGGGACAAACCTGAATGGTTGGTCCGGTACCTATAAAGTTTGCTGGTGAAACAGGTCCCTGGTACCAATTTATTGTTTGAGACACAGGTGGACCCGTTGGAGTAAATCTCCATGCTTCAGAAACGTTATCAGTATTAGTTGTATTTGCCGGAGTTGGATCTGTACTAAATGCGGCTGCATTTCTACCAGGCGCAGCAACGGCTTGTGCTCCTGTACCATTGATTACACCTATTGTACCTCTTCCACCGTTCCAGCCAGTACACGCTACCCTTCTTTGAACATATACTTCAATTATATTTGAAACTTCATACAAAACCATTTGAGAAGTTGATAGACCTATAGTGTTCCCACACGAAAATTGAGGACAATTAGTAAAATTAGCAATAAATTTCCGGCAAGGATAGGTACCAACAACTTCATAATTAACACTTATCTGAACACCTGGGGGTGGCGTCACAGCAAAATCAGTATCCTGATAAACGCCAAATATTGCATTTGTTATCGGGAAAGCGGCATTAGGTATAGTTGTATTATATGACCAAGGACAAAAATCGCCAAGAGCAAATAGAGCTGGATTTGGAAAGCGGATTACTTGATTAGTTCCAACATTTAATTGCGTGTAATTTTGACCATAAAAACAAAAATTCATACCTGCGGGAAAACTAAATGGCGCAGACCAATCGTCATCACCTATACCTCCTCCCGGAAGAATATTAATCCATGTTGGGTTTTCGAAAGCTGCTTGCGGACAGTAAGGAATTGAAGTAACAGCATAGCTAGTAGTAGAAGGAACTGGTGAAACATTAGCCTGTAGTGTTCGACATTCCCCTGTTGTACAAAGAGTCAAATCAAGCGGTGCAGTTCCGGGTGCCGGAACAGTCTGAACAGTAGCACAGCCATTAAGAACAACTGTAATAGTTACAGTTATTCCGGTATAATCTCTTTGACAAAATGTGGCAAAATTTTTAACACTTACCAACGTATAAACAGTGGTCACATTCAGAATAGGAGTTGTCCAGGCAAGTGTACCTGAAGCAGGAACAAAAGGACTATATGAATTCCCTAAGTTATTTACTAACGTTACAGTGGAGTTTGGTGTTGCTGTGATAGTAATGACGCCACTATTTCCGGGACATATCGTAGTATTTCCGGTAATATTGGCAACTGGTAAAGGATTTACTGTGATAGTAACAGGTTTAGTAACAGTACACGCCCCGATGGTAGTTGAAACGGTATAAACTGTTGTAGCTGTTGGCGTTACTGTTGGGTTAGGAATGTTTGGCGTTGTCAAACCTGCAGTAGCTGCCGGAATAGCGGTCCATGTATATGGATTTGAACTTCCTGTAACAGTAAGTGTCGTTGAATTTCCCGGGCAAACTGCAGCACTGGTACTGTTTATTGTCAAACTAGGTCCGACAACAACATTTCCCATTGATACCGTGGTGGGTGTTGGGAGTGAACTATCTGTTACAGAAACCGTATAAATTCCCGGAGGTACTCCGGGAAAAACACCGGTAGCATTATTTTGGTTTACCGGACCGGCAATAGTATAATTTGTATATGGCAATGTTCCTCCAATACCACTAACTGTTATAGCCCCATCATTAGGAGTGGCACATAACGCGTTAGTAACATTATAAGAAACCATCAGGTCGTCGGTAAGCATAAAATCGTCTACTGCAAAATCATTACCTACTGCGCTTACATTGTTATTCCATAACTCAATAGTCGCAGTGGTGGCGGTCGCGGTAAAAGAATACACTACATGCCTCCATCCTAAGGCCGGTAATGGGGCCAATGTTGCTCCTGCTACTAATGTTAATCCACCTCCTCCTGTTACCTGTATACCAATATCTGCCTGCGATGTTGGACCCGTAACCAAACATGAAACGGATTGAATCCAATAACTAAATCTGTAAGTAGTTCCTATTGTGAGTGTTGTAATTCCTGCGCCTGTATTACCCGCTCTCCAAAATCTGGGATTACCGGCAGTAGTATTACCATCAATAATAAGCATTCTGCCACTTCCGGAAGTATGGTCAGAACTTGGAATAAAATTAGCGGTATTTATTATATTGGGGTTGGTAGTGAATGCAAAGTTTCCCGAGGCAGTTGTGCCTGAAAAGGGAGCGTTTAAAATTGTGTATCCTGCACCGTTGGTGACAAAACCAATTCCGGAACCTCCTAGTTCAAAGCCTCCATTTACAATTAAATTTTGGGAAAACAGGGAGTTTACAAATAAAAAAAATAAAGATAGTAGCGTAAATTTGTTTTTCATTTTCGGGAACAATTTTTTTTAGCAGCGAAATTTAAGCTATTTTAAGAAATAATTATCTTAAAATTGTTAAAAATTTAATTAGTAAAACTATTCCCATCAGTTAATTATAATTATTTATCTTTGTGTTTTTAATATAAATACCCAAATTAACACAGAATTTAATGATAAATAATGATCAATTTAATGACGAGTTAGGCGAAAATCATATTGCAACAAGTGCCACAAATCCTGTAAGAAATGATGCGTTTACTTTATCCGATGAACAAAAGATTGAACAAATAAAAAAAGATGTCGAGAATATTCTACATACTCTCGGGATGGATTTAACAGATGACAGTATCAAAGGAACGCCCCAACGTGTTGCTAAAATGTTTGTCAAAGAAATTTTTGGTGGCTTAAATCCAAATAAAAAACCAAAAGCTTCCACTTTCGCCAATAACTATAAATATGGTGAAATGCTGGTCGAAAAAAATATCACCCTCTACTCTACCTGCGAGCACCATTTATTGCCAATAATTGGCAAAGCGCACGTTGCCTATATTTCAAACGGAACGGTTGTTGGCCTTTCTAAAATGAATAGAATTGTAGATTATTATGCTAAGCGACCTCAGGTTCAGGAGCGTTTAACCATGCAGATTGTTCAGGAATTACAGCAGGTTTTAGGAACTGAAGATGTAGCTTGTGTTATTGATGCCAAACATCTTTGCGTAAACTCCCGTGGTATTCGCGATATTGAAAGCAGCACGGTGACTTCAGAATATGGAGGAAAATTCAACGACGAACAAACCAGAAGGGAATTTCTGGAATATATCAATTTAGATACACAATTTTAATAGCCCGGATAGTAGTGAAAATCCTTTTTAATTTGTCATGCTGAGCATGTCGAAGCACAAATTAAAAAGATTGTAGCGAATAGCCGGAAACAGCTTCAAAAAATATGCAATTATACAAAGACCATCAACTAAAAATATACAACTCCCTTTCGGGAGAAAAAGAAGTTTTCAAGCCTGTACATGCAGGAAATATTGGAATGTATGTTTGCGGACCAACAGTGTATAGCAATGTCCATCTTGGAAACGTCAGGACTTTCATGTCGTTTGATATGATTTTCAGGTACTTTTTGCATTTGGGATACAAGGTTCGCTATGTGAGAAACATAACCGATGTTGGCCATATTGTAGATGACGTGGATGATGGTGAAGATAAAATTGCCAAAAAAGCACGTGTGGAGCAACTCGAACCCATGGAGATTGTACAGCGATATACCGTCGATTTTCATGAGGTACTGAATCAGTTTAATTTTCTTCCACCGAGTATTGAACCTACAGCAACGGGGCATATCATTGAGCAGATTGAAATCGTAAGTCAGATTATTGAAAAAGGATTTGCTTACGAAAAAAACGGCTCTGTTTATTTTGATGTAGTGAAGTTTAACGAAAACAATCATTACGGAAAATTAAGCGGCAGGAACATTGACGAAATGCTTGCCAATACTCGTGATACTGACGGTCAGAGCGACAAGAAAAACCCACAGGATTTTGCGCTTTGGAAAAAAGCCGAACCGGAACATATCATGCGTTGGCCTTCGCCTTGGGGAGTTGGTTTCCCTGGCTGGCATCTGGAATGTACCGCTATGAGTACCAAATATCTTGGTGAAACTTTTGATATTCACGGTGGCGGAATGGATTTGAAATTCCCGCATCACGAATGTGAAATAGCACAAAACGAAGCTTGCACAGGCCAAAGTCCGGTGAATTATTGGATGCACGCCAACATGCTAAATCTTAATGGCAAAAAAATGTCAAAATCAACCGGTAACAACCTGCTTCCTGGTGAAATTTATTCAGGCGGAAGTCCGTTTTTGAGCAAAGCTTTTTCTGCGAATGTCGCTCGTTTCTTTATGATGCAGGCGCATTACAGAAGTATTCTTGACTTTACAAACGATGGAATAGTAGCGGCCGAAAAAGGCTTTAACCGATTGATGGAAGG
>JAYURX010000370.1:0-3239 GCA_043755965.1 Flavobacterium sp.
TTTTGCTTATAACCCGAATAAGAGTCAATAACTTTAACATAACCTAATAATAATCACAAATAACTACTTATTGACGATTAAAAAGTCGTAACTTTCAAATGATTTTCGCATTCATGAATATATCCCTTTAGTCGATAGGAGTTTATTACGATTCAAAAGCCAGACTAAACTATACTCTTGAAATAATCGCTGAATTAAACAGTCCCGACTAATCATCCCGACAAAAAGATAGTGCATTCCTTGCTTTTTGTATAGGAATATAACCATGAATAGGCTTAATGTGCTACAAAATTTGCTGTGCAGCAGCCGCGCGTTTTGAATAATTACAATTGATTTAAACAGAGTCTAAGCATTATGGACGAGCCAAATTATATTATTGCCATTGGAGCATCGGCAGGAGGGTTGGAAGAGATTAACACCTTTTTTGAGCATACCCCGCTTGACGGCGCAGCCTACGTCATCGTGCAGCATCTTTCGAGTGTGTTCAAAAGCAGGATGGTCGAAGTATTGGCCAAACACAGCAAGCTTGCCGTTAAGGAAGCCACACAGGGAATGCCGCTGTGTAACAATGTGGTTTACCTTATTCCGAATAACAAGTTCATGGTCATTAAGGACAATAAATTGCAGTTGACTGATAAAACTAAATTGGAGGGACCGCATCTGACTATAAATACCTTCTTTAATTCACTTGCTGCTTATGATGGCAAAAGAGCCATTGGCATCATCCTTTCAGGTATGGGTTCTGACGGAAGTGAGGGAATCAAGGCTATAAAAGAAGCCGGCGGGATGATTATTGCCCGAAACCCCGAAACGACACAGTTCAGCAGTATGCCAGCACATGCCATCGCTACTGATATGGTTGATTTTATCCTCGAACCCGAATTTATGCCACAGGCGATTGAGGCCTACATCCATCACAATGAAACCTTGGACGACGACAGCAAGAATGAAGAAAAAGCAATGGCCCAGATTATAGAATACCTACGCGAAAAATTGCCTTTCGACTTTTCCGATTATAAAATAACAACCATCCTTCGCAGGACAAAAAGAAGAGCAGTTGCCCTAAATCTCTACGACCTGGGGAAATACCTTGAAGTTTTGAAAGTCTCTCCTGAGGAAGTACATGCACTTGCCAAGGATTTCCTGATTAGTGTAACTTCGTTTTTCAGGGATGCTGAAGCGTATGAACTGCTTAAGAAAGACATATTCCCGCAGCTATTGAAAGGCCTGGCGCCCAATGATGAAATTAAAATCTGGGTAGCGGGCTGCGCCACTGGGGAAGAAGCCTATTCGCTTGCGATTATGCTAAAAGAACAGCTAACAGGAGAGTATAAGGATAGGGTTGTAAAAATTTTTGCTACTGATATCGATGCCGCTGCGCTAATTTTGGCAGGAAAAGGTGTTTACTCCGAAGACAGGGTGAAAAATGTGAGTGCAGCACATTTAAAAAAGTATTTTGATAAAAAAGGAGACAACTACGTCATCAGGGCTGAGATACGCAAGATGCTGATTTTTGCCCAGCACGATTTGGTTAAAAATCCTCCTTATTGCAACATGCATTTAATCAGCTGTCGCAACGTAATGATATATATGGCTCCGGCCTTACAGAAAAAAGTATATGCCATGTTACTCTTCGGACTAAAGACAAACGGTTATTTGTTTTTGGGGTCAAGCGAAAACCCTTTAACCATTATTGACAGCTTAGAAGTGGTTCATAAAAAATGGCGTATTTATAAAAGCCTTAAAAATAAACGCAGCGCTGCTTTTGAAACGTTTTCCCTTCCCGAAGTGCTCGATGCACGCCGCAATGGTTTCACCAACAGGGAGGATAATGTAAAACACATGAACCATTCGCTGATAGAGAATGTGAATATTGCCCTGGCAAATTCGATGGATTATCTTGCTATTTGTGTTGATCAGGAAAACACCGTTTTAAAAACGTATGGAAATACATCCAGATACCTGATTCAACAAAATTTTAATACCAATCTGGTTGCACTACTGCCAAAACCACTCGCTGTGGCCTATAATGCCTTAAGCAAGGAAGTCCTAAAGACGGATGTAACCGCTAATGTGAAAAGCATACTGGTTAAACAAAATGACATTGTGATGGAAGTTAACCTTTCTGTAAGTCCATTAGTACTTGAAGGTGGACATAAAGGACTCATAGCCGTTTTAAATGATGATAAATCGCTACGCTCAGAGAAAGGTCAATATCCCGTTTTTAATGAAACCGATTATGACAGCAGGTATACTGAAACACTGGAGAATGAAATAAGACAGGTTAAAGCAGAATTGATTGTGGCTTATGACAAATTAGAAGCTTCCAATGAAAATATGCAGTCGTTTAATGAGGAATTGATTTCTTCCAATGAGGAAATGCAGAGTACCAATGAAGAAATGCAGTCCGTTAACGAAGAACTGCATACCATAAATGCCGATTATCAGTTAAAAAATAAAGAGCTTCTCGAAACCAACGACGACCTTAACAATTACTTCAGAAGTAATGTCAATGGACAGCTTTTTATTGATAACGATATGAAACTGATGAAATTTTCTCCCGGAGCTGTCAAGCATATCAACCTGCTTGATACGGATATCGGAAGACCAATCAACCATATTTCGACCAACATTAAATTCGAGACCATTATTGCCGATACAAAGAAGGTGCTGGAAAAAGGTGTAGTCATCACCAAAGAGATTGAAGCCATCAATGGCAAATGGTATCAGGTTATGATTATGCCCTACGTACAGGCGAGCCATAGGAATAAAGGTGCCATTATCTCCTTCAACGATATTACCGAACTAAAGCAGGCGCAATCGGAATTAAAAAAGAAAAACCAAAGCCTGACGCGTATTAATGCCGACCTTGATCATTTTATCCATGCAGCTTCGCACGATCTTCTTGCGCCATTGGGGAATATCGAAGCCAGCATCAACTTGTTAAATGAAGAATTACAGCCTAAGGAGCCTATAATGTCGGAATATTTAGATGTCATCAAGACATCCATCAAAACATTCCGCTCGCTGGTAACGGATATTGCCACTATCGCGAAAGTAGAAAGCGATATGATTGCAACCGAAGCAGTAAACATCAATGAAATACTGGATAATATTGAATGGAGCTTAAAAAAGGAAATCGCGGCTTCGAAAACTAAAATAATCAGGAAATTGGAAATTCCGTACCTTCAGTTTTCAAAGAAAAACATGAGGAGTATTGTATTCAACCTGATTTCGAA
>JAYURX010000371.1:0-3226 GCA_043755965.1 Flavobacterium sp.
ACCCATTGTAAAAACTAATTTTTGCTTCACTAAAAGTAGGCGGAAATGAAATAAAAAGTTCATCCGAAACCGGGTTTGGATATACTAAAAATTTTCCTGTTGAATCTTCGTTTACAGAAAGTAAAGCCATATTTAACGCCGACTGAAAATCAGGAATCCCATAACCATATTGATTGGTTGGACTAGCAAATCTATCGGCAGATTGCTTTACAAAATCTATAAGCTGTTGGTTTGTTGCCCATGGAATTGCCTGCCAAAAACTAGCTATCATTCCCGCCATAATCGGGCAGGAAAAGGAAGTTCCGCTTGCAGTTTGAATAGTCCCACTTGTATTAGCAACGACTGCTGCCTGGCCTTTTGCCATCACATCCGGTTTTATTCTTCCATCGAACGAAGGTCCAATTGAACTAAAAGCTACATAAGTCTCATCAGATTTCACAGCACCGACAGCTAAAACATTAAGCGCCTCAGCCGGAACGCCAATATGATTGTATGGCTCAGGGCTTCCACCCGAATTACCAGCGCTGGCAACAACTACTATTCCTTTACTAAAAGCAATATTAGCACCTTTTGAGGCGAAAGCCGTGTTGCCCGTAAATTCATCATAGTAATGCCCATAATTTGGATTATCAAAAACATAATAACCCAATGAGGTAGAAATGACATCTGCTCCGAGTCTATCAGCTTCTTCAGCGGCTTCAACCCAATAACTTTCTTCTACAGGGCTTTCCTGCGTCACATCTTCGGTTACAAATAAATAATATTGTGCATCCGGCGCAGTTCCAACAAGTTGGCCGTCAACATAACCACCCATGCAGGAAAGTGTCAAGGTTCCGTGATTGTGTAATGAATACACATTGGTATCCTGGCTAACAAAATTATAGCCTCCCAGTATCAAATTATTATCGAATAACCTTTGGAAGGGTGCTGTTGAATTAACATTTATAAATCCGGAATCCAGAACAGCTATTATTTTACCCGTTCCGGTATAATTCGCCTGGTGCAATAAATGCCCGTTCAGCATTTGGATTTGGTTAGCCGAATTTCCATAATTAAAATTGGTTAAAGCATCCATCTGTTTATTAACCGGAGTGATCGTTCTGGGAGTTGGTCTTTTCAAATTCAAAAAAGCATCGGCAAAATGAACACGATTTACATATGGCAGTAATGTCAATGCATTAATATCGTCAACACTACCCAGAACGTGAAGACAATTCAACCATTTTGATTTGGCCATAACGGTAATTCCGTTTGCGGCCGTGATCCCATCAATATAAGGTTGATGAATGGGCACATCATTTTCACTTAACGAAATCCCTTGATTGGTTCTTCGGTCCAAAGCTCGTTGAGTCAGAAAATCTAAAGGCGCATTCAACTGAGCTGAAGCGTTTGGCTTATCATTAAAATATACCCAGGCATCTTCCTGAGAATATCCATAGAAACTTAAAAGAAAAAAGACAATATAGAATAGTTTGTTCATAGCAGTTTACTCATTGAGAATGCTAATTTATGAAATTACTCCTGAACCAACTAATTCATCGTCAATATTCCAGGCCACATTTGAAATTAAAAGGAGGAAGCCCAGTGGGCTTCAGGTAATAATATTATGTTAAAAGAGCAAAGGTTTTTAACTATGAAATTACTCCTGAACCAACCAACTCATCTTCAATATTCCAGGCTACAAATTGTCCCTCAGTAATCGCAGATTGTGGTTCGTCAAAAGAAACGTACAAACCGCTTTCAAATTGGTGTAAAGTCGCTCTCTGCAAAGCCTGACGGTAACGAATACGCGCCATGACCTGCATGGTTTCTCCATTTTTTAATGCTAAATCTTCCCTTATCCAATGAATTTCTGAAGGCTGGACTTTCAATGTTTTTTTGAATAAGCCCGGATGATTCGCACCTTGACCGGTATAAATTGCATTGGTTTTTACATCAGTTGCGATGATGAAAAGTGCTTCTTTAGTTCCGCCAACATTCAATCCTTTTCGTTGCCCAATGGTAAAATAATGTGCACCTTGATGTTTGCCCACAATTTTTCCACTTTCAGAAGTATATGAAATTCCTTTGCTTTCAAATGCTAATTTTTCTTCTAACGAATTAAAGATTGGTTGCTCTAGATTGTATATAGGACTATTTGCATCAATTTCATAAATCAAACCTTCTTTGGGTTGCAATTGTTGTTGTAAAAATTCGGGCAACCGAACTTTTCCAATAAAACACAATCCTTGCGAGTCTTTCTTTTCGGCTGTGACCAAATCTAATTGTGTAGCAATTTCACGAACTTCAGGTTTGGTTAATTCACCAATTGGAAATAAAGATTTGGCTAATTGTTCTTGTGACAATTGACAAAGAAAATAAGACTGGTCTTTGTTTCCGTCTTTTCCTGCTAAGAGTTGATACACTGGCTTTCCATCAATATCAATTTCTCCTTTTCGACAATAATGTCCTGTGGCAACATAATCGGCACCGAGACTTAAAGCAATTTTCATAAAAACATCAAACTTGATTTCGCGATTGCATAACACATCCGGGTTTGGAGTTCGGCCTTGCTCGTATTCCTTGAACATATAGTCAACGATTTTTTCTTTGTATTGTTCGCTTAAATCAACAGTCTGGAAAGGGATTCCTAATTTTTCAGCAACTAAAAGTGCATCGTTACTGTCTTCGAGCCACGGGCATTCGTTGGAAATGGTCACCGAGTCATCGTGCCAATTCTTCATAAAAAGACCTATGACTTCGTAGCCTTGTTCTTTTAAGAGATAAGCAGCAACACTCGAATCAACACCACCTGAAAGTCCAACAACAACTCGTTTCATGTGCAATATTTATTGCTTTTATTGTTCATATGGAATAGCCAAAAAGGCTACTTCATTAAACAAAAAAATTTGCGGCAAAGTTACCGCAAAATCTGTAAAAAATTATACTATAATATCAGTTAAAACAATTCAAACGTAGACAAAACTTATTTATCTCCCCATTTTGCTTTTGATTTCATTTTCTAAATCAGGATTGGGTTTTTCCGCATCTTTGACCTCAACTTTAACATCTGACTGTTTTGGCATTACCGGTTTTTTAAACTGTTTATTTTGATAATTCATGTTAACATCTTTCAATTTTCCTTTTACAAACATTTTCCACATGCCTACTTTCTTTCCATTTTTAAAAATTCCTTGGGCCGCAATTTGATTATCAACATTTCTAAAAATGGCCAATCCATCGTATT
>JAYURX010000372.1:0-18917 GCA_043755965.1 Flavobacterium sp.
GAAGAATACAGTGCATGGTTAAAAGAAAATGCGCCAAAAACAATTGTATTAGCCGTAAAAACTGCAGCTGCAGAAGCAAAAGCATCTGAAAAAGCAACACAAACAAAGGATTCAACTACTGTAACAAGCAAAGGCACTACTGTAGTTGCTAATGCAGAAATGAAATAATTTATAAAATTTAAAGTTTACCTAATATGTCAGCAGAAGCTCACAATCACGATCACGGTCACGACGAACACGAACACCACCATAAAGACACGTTCATTACTAAATATATTTTTAGTATTGACCACAAAATGATCGCCAAACAATACTTGATTACAGGTATCATTATGGGTATTGTTGGTGTTGGAATGTCAATGCTTTTCAGAATGCAGATCGCCTGGCCTGAAGAATCATTCAAGATATTTAATTTCCTTTTAGGAGATAAGTTCGCTCCAAACGGAGTAATGTCAAACGAAATCTACTTGTCTTTGGTTACGATACACGGAACCATAATGGTATTCTTCGTACTTACGGCGGCTTTGAGCGGTACATTTAGTAACTTGTTGATTCCACTTCAAATTGGAGCAAGGGATATGGCATCTGGAGTCCTGAACATGATTTCCTACTGGTTGTTTTTCCTTTCAAGTGTCGTAATGATATGTTCTTTATTCGTAGAGTCAGGACCGGCCAATGCAGGTTGGACAATATATCCACCATTAAGTGCATTACCACAAGCTATTGGAGGTTCTGGAATGGGAATGACTTTATGGTTAGTTTCAATGGCTATTTTCATCGCAGCTTCTTTATTGGGATCTTTGAATTATATCGTAACCGTAATTAATTTAAGAACAAAGGGAATGTCAATGACAAGATTGCCACTTACCATTTGGGCTTTCTTTATTACAGCTATTATTGGAGTTATCTCTTTCCCGGTATTGCTTTCTGCCGCTTTGATGTTAATTATGGATAGAAGTTTCGGAACTTCATTCTTCTTGTCTGATATTTATATTGCGGGTGAAGTTTTACATTACCAAGGTGGTTCTCCGGTATTATTCGAGCACTTATTTTGGTTCTTAGGTCACCCTGAAGTTTATATCGTATTATTACCGGCTTTAGGTATTACATCGGAGGTTATTGCTACTCACTCCCGTAAACCAATCTTTGGTTACAGAGCGATGATCATGTCAATTATTGCGATTGCATTCTTGTCGACAATCGTGTGGGGTCACCATATGTTTATCTCGGGAATGAATCCATTCTTAGGTTCGGTATTTACCTTTACAACCCTATTGATCGCTATTCCATCTGCCGTAAAAGCATTCAACTATATCACAACTTTATGGAAAGGTAACTTGCAGTTAAATCCTGCGATGTTATTCTCAATCGGATTGGTTTCTACTTTCATAACCGGAGGTTTAACCGGAATAATCCTTGGAGATAGTACTTTAGATATTAACGTTCACGACACCTATTTCGTAGTCGCTCACTTCCACTTAGTAATGGGTATTTCTGCTCTTTACGGAATGTTTGCCGGAATCTACCATTGGTTCCCAAAAATGTTCGGAAGAATGTTGAATAAAAATTTAGGGTATGTTCACTTCTGGGTAACGGCAACTTGTGCTTACGGAGTTTTCTTCCCAATGCACTTTATCGGAATGGCTGGTTTACCAAGAAGATATTACACAAATACCAACTTCCCATTGTTTGACGATTTGCAGAACGTGAATGTTATTATTACTTGTTTTGCCCTAGTTGGTGGCGTGTTCCAATTGGTGTTTTTATGGAATTTCTTCCATAGCATTTTCTACGGTAAGAAAACAGTTCAAAATCCATGGAGATCTACTACATTAGAATGGACAGCGCCAATAAAACATATTCACGGAAACTGGGAAGGTGAAATTCCTCACGTACACAGATGGCCGTATGATTACAGCAAACCCGGACATGATGATGATTTCGTTCCTCAAAATATTCCGATGAAACCGGGTGAAGAACAGTTACATCACTAATTCATTAATATAAAATATAAAAATGCCTTTCCTGCCGAAAGGCATTTTTATTTGCACCCAACTTTGTTATATATTTGTAAAATGAACGAAAATCTCGATCCAACCAATTCCAATTTTAATCCTGAAGAACTTGACCTAGAAAAAAAGTTAAGGCCATTGTCCTTTGATGATTTTACAGGTCAGGAACAAGTGTTGGATAATCTTAAGGTATTTGTTGAAGCCGCCAATCAACGAAGTGAAGCGCTCGACCATACTTTATTCCATGGACCGCCCGGATTAGGAAAAACTACCTTGGCCAATATTTTGGCTAATGAATTGGGTGTTGGAATTAAAATTACTTCCGGACCGGTTTTAGACAAGCCTGGAGATTTAGCTGGATTGCTTACTAATCTGGAAGAAAGAGATGTTTTGTTTATTGATGAAATTCATCGTTTGAGCCCGGTTGTGGAAGAATATTTGTATTCTGCCATGGAAGACTTCAAAATTGATATTATGATTGAATCCGGGCCAAATGCACGCTCGGTCCAAATCAATTTGAATCCGTTTACACTCGTTGGAGCAACAACCCGTTCCGGATTATTGACGGCGCCAATGCGTGCCCGTTTCGGAATTCAAAGTCGATTGCAATATTATAATACCGAACTTCTAACCACCATAGTACAGCGAAGTGCTACAATTTTGAAAATGCCCATAACTATGGAAGCGGCAATTGAAATTGCAGGAAGAAGTCGCGGGACGCCGCGTATTGCCAATGCATTGCTGCGCCGCGTTCGTGATTTCGCCCAAATCAAAGGCAACGGGAAAATCGATATCGAAATTGCTCGTTATTCCTTAAAAGCATTGCATGTTGATGCGCATGGTTTGGACGAAATGGATAATAAAATTTTGGTTACCATCATCGATAAATTCAAAGGCGGACCAGTCGGATTATCAACGTTGGCGACAGCCGTTTCCGAAAGCGGCGAAACAATCGAAGAAGTATATGAACCATTTTTAATCCAGGAAGGTTTTATTATTAGAACACCACGAGGAAGAGAAGTTACCGAGAAAGCCTATAAGCATTTGGGGAAAATTAAAACCAATATTCAGGGCGGACTTTTTTAGCTTGGATGTTTGATGATGGAGGTTAGATGTTTTATCATTTAATAAAAAGATTATGAGTTTTAAATTTGAGAAATTATTGATTTGGCAGAAAGCGATGGATTTTGGAGAAGAAATTTATCTTGTAGCTGACACATTTCCAAAAAAAGAGCTTTATAATCTTTTGTCTCAAATATGTAGATCTTCTGATTCAATCGCGTTAAATATTGCTGAAGGCTCAATTGAACAATCTAATCCCGAGTATAAAAGATTTTTGAATTATTCTATTCGTTCTATTGCAGAAGTGATTACATGCCTTTACAAAGCTAAAAGAAGGAATTACATTTCAGAACAGAAATTCAACGATATGTATTCTAAATGTTTTGAATTGATGAATATGACAATAGCATTTAAAGCTAAATTAAAATAAGTCTTGTTAACATCAAACACCAAACATCCAACATCTAACTTCCAGCTATGAAATACAATTATCCTAAGCGGCTTTCGATAATTCGATTTCTATCAAACGCAGAAAGCATTCGTAAAAATCCGATTCCGTTTCACAAAAAATACTTTGACCAGTTTGGAGATACTTTTTCCTTGAAAATTGGCAAAACAAAACATGTAATCCTCTCAAGGGACAACGAAGTCGCAGAATATGTTCTCCAAAAAAATCAGAAGAATTATCAAAAATCAGAATTGCAAACCAAATTCATATCCAAATATTTGGGCAAAGGATTGTTGACTGTCAATGGTGACTTTTGGTTAAAGCAACGGCGATTAATTCAACCCGCTTTTCACAAGCAAAAAATGAATCAGTTGGTTCAGAATATGGAACAGACTATCGCCGCAGAACTACAAAATCTGCCCGAAGGAAATCAGGTTGCCTTGTTTCCAATCATGAATCAACTGGCTTTTAATGTGGTGGCAAAATCCCTGTTTCATATCTCGGCCAGTGAAGAAAAACTGAATCGGCTAAGAGTCATTATCATCAAAGTCCAGGAATTTCTAATCAAGGAAATACGATTGCCTTACAAAGCTCTCTGGTTTAAAATATCAGGACAAATAAAAAAGCACCAGGAATTAGCATTGGAAAGTGATGCCATTATTAAGGAAATTGTAGAAGAACGCATCAAATCTGATACAAAACAAAATGATTTACTCGACATGCTTCTCGAAACCCGATATGAAGATACCGGAGAAGGAATGTCAACACAACAATTGATAGACGAAATCAAGATTATTTTCATTGCGGGTCATGAAACTTCGGCAAATGCCATGACTTTTACCCTGCATCTTTTGGGAAATCATCCCGATATACAACAAAAGGTTTTTGAGGAACTAATCGACATCCAATCACAAACAGACGATGTTGTCGAGCAGCTTCAAAAAATGACCTATACCAATGCTGTCATAAATGAATCGATGCGATTATATCCGCCGGCCTGGATAACAGATAGGGAAAATATTGCTGACGATGAACTTTTAGGATATCACATAAAAGAGAAAACACTTATTGGGGTTTCATTTTATGAATTACACCGGAACCCGAAATACTGGAAAAATCCAGAGCAGTTTGACCCGGAAAGATTTCTTGGCGAACAAAAAAAGGAATCATATAAGTATTTTTATCCATTTGGTGCCGGTCCAAGAATGTGCATAGGACTTGGTTTTGCGATGTATGAAATGAGTTTGACACTTTCCTATGTTATCAAAAGATATAGAGTCTCTTCTTCAAAAAAGGAGATTGACGTAAATCCTTTGGTTACGTTAAAGCCTGTCGGAGCATCAGTAATTTTCAACAAGAGGAATGCTGAATGAAAATTTTAACCACAATAGAACCAAAAGGAAAACAAAAGACACAAAATGCTTTGTGCCTTTATTTTACTTTGTGCCTTTTGTGGTTGAGAAAACCCCGTTCTATTTAATGATTTGTATTCAAAATGTTTCAACATAATAAATTAGGATTCTTGTATTTAAAAAACAAAATAATTTAAACATCTAAAATTGAAACCTTCCATCATCCAGCATCATACATCCATCATAAAAGCGGAAGCCAAACGCTTGGGATTTCTCTCGTGCGGAATTTCCAAAGCCGGTTTCCTTGAAGAAGAAGCACCGCGATTGGAAAACTGGCTAAATCAGAATCATCACGGAGAAATGAAGTACATGGAAAATCATTTCGATAAGCGTTTAAATCCAACTTTGTTAGTTGACGATGCCAAAAGTGTGATTTCATTGTTGCTGAATTATTATCCTTCGGAATCACAGAATTCGGACAGTTACAAGATTTCAAAATATTCCTACGGACAGGATTATCATTTTGTCATCAAGGAAAAACTAAAGGAATTATTGCATACCATTCAAACCGAAATTGGTGAAGTTTCCGGTCGTGCCTTTGTCGATTCGGCACCGGTTTTAGACAAAGCCTGGGCAGCCAAAAGTGGCTTGGGCTGGATTGGAAAAAACAGCAATTTATTGACGCAGCAAATTGGTTCTTTTTATTTTATTGCCGAATTGGTTGTCGATTTAGATTTGGGATATGATTACGCAACAACTGACCATTGCGGCACCTGCACGGCGTGTATTGATGCCTGCCCAACCGAGGCTATTGTTGCGCCTTATGTTGTTGATGGCAGTAAATGCATTTCTTATTTTACCATCGAACTCAAAGAAAATATTCCACAGGAAATGAAAGGCAAAATGGACGATTGGATGTTTGGCTGCGATGTTTGTCAGGATGTTTGCCCATGGAATCGTTTTTCCAAATCGCATAGCGAACCGCTTTTTAATCCAAAGAGCGAACTGCTTTCGCTGACCAAAAAAGACTGGGAAGAAATCACAGAAGAAACTTTTAAAACAGTATTTAAAAACTCCGCTGTAAAAAGAACAAAGTTCGAAGGATTGAAGAGAAATGTCAATTTTCTAAAGTAGATTCTCTTTCAATAATATTGGTTTCTAATTCTATAGTTTTGGGTTGAAAAGGGAGTAATTCTTTTTTACTGTTAATCTCTTCCAATAATAATTTGAAAGATTGGACACCCATTTCAAAACTGGGCTGGTCAACGGTACTCAATTTTGGGGTAATTACCTGCGACATAAACCAATTGCTGAATCCAATGACTTTTACCTGTTCCGGGATTTTGATTCCTACTTCATTAAAATAAGCTAAAACCCCAACAGCTACTAAATCGGTAATCACAAAAATGCCATCCACATCAGGATGCTCTGTCGCTATTTGTTTGGCAAAAGCTAATCCTTCTTCAAAAGTTACATTTTTGCATGTGTAAACCAGTTTCGGGTCAAAAGGAATATTGTTTTTATCTAAGGCTTTTTTGTAACCCAAGAATCTATCAATCGCATTTTGAGGATTTACCGGTCCGCGAATGTGAGCAATTTTTTTACAACCTTTTTGAATCAAATGTTCTACCGCATTAAAAGCCGCTTTTTGGTCGTTAATAATCACTTTTGAACACGGAATCAATTTGGAAATTTTGTCAAACATGACAAATGGAACTTCTTTGCGTAGAATGTCTTTGATATGCTCGTCGTCGTTTGATTCATTCGAAAGCGACATGATAATGCCATCGACTCTTTTATTCATCAGAAGTTCTACTTGCTTTTTCTCCAATACCAAAGATTCATTCGATTGGAGTATAATAACCAAGTAGCCGTTCTTCTCGGCTTCATCAATAATACCATTAATCACATTAGAAAAAAAGTGATGCACCACTTCCGGAATTATCAATCCAATGGTGCGCGATTCTTTGGTTCTGAGGTTTACAGCAAAACTATTAGGTGTGTAACTTAGAGACTGTGCTAAATCCAAAACTGCTTTTCTCGTCTTCGGACTAACATCAGGGTAGTTTTTTAACGCTTTAGATACCGTAGTAATAGATATACCTAGGGTTTCAGCAATTTGTTTCAAAGTAATGTCTCTCATTTAACAAATATCATAAAAAAAACGCAATCTTGTATCGAAAACGTTTTCGGTACTTTCGAAAACGTTTTCGGTAACGAATTCTTAATTTTTAGTTAACTAAAAATATAATTTCGAAAAAAAAACTAACAAAAATTACTAATCAAACAAATCACAAAAATGAAAAAAAGTACTTTATTTTTGAAAAAGATGTTGTTGTTTATAGCGTTAATGCTATTCAATCTCTCTTTTTCACAAAGCAGTAATTTAACCGGAAAAGTTACCGATGCTAAAGGCGAAGCAGTAGTAGGCGCAAATGTCGTATTGAGTAGCGGTTCTAAATCCACTGCTACAAATGCCGATGGTATTTACACGTTCTCTGGTTTAACTGACGGTGCAGCTACAGTGACGGTATCTTATATCGGTTTTGCGACCGAAAAGAGAGCAGCAACCATCAGCGGGAATACCACTTTGGATTTCCAATTACAAGATGATTCTAAAACATTGGATGAAGTTGTAGTAACGGGTGTTGTTAATCCGAGAACCAAAATCAAATCAAGTGTTTCCATAACCACTTTAGATGTGAAACAAGTAGAGCAATCAGCACCAAGATCAACGGCCGAAATCTTCAGAACCATTCCGGGTATTCGTTCAGAATCTTCAGGAGGTGAAGGAAATGCCAACATCTCGGTTCGTGGAGTGCCAATTTCTTCTGGCGGTTCTAAATATTTACAATTGCAAGAAGACGGATTGCCGGTATTATTATTTGGCGATATCGCCTTTGCAACGGCAGATATATTCACGAGATTCGACAGAAATATTGCCAAAATTGAAGCGATTCGCGGAGGTTCTGCTTCTACACTTTCTTCAAATTCTCCGGGTGGAATCATCAACTTTATCAGCAAAACCGGTAAAACCGAAGGTGGAAGTATGGTGACCAGTTTTGGATTAGACTATAATGACTTCAGAACAGATTTAGAATACGGAGCCAGAATCGGAGATGGATTGTATTTTCATGCCGGTGGTTTCTACAGAACCGGTGAAGGTGTTAGAAGTCCAGGATTTACAGCCAATAATGGAGGTCAATTTAAAATGAATGTTACCAAAGAATTCGAAAAGGGTTCGGTGACTTTTTATGCGAAGTTCTTAAACGACAGAGCAGCAGCCTATATGCCAATGCCGGTGCAAGTAACAGGAAGTAATTCTAATCCAAATTGGGGCAACGTCAGAGGATACGACGCTACTTCAGGAACACTACAATCTATCTATCTAAAACATAATGTTGGTTTAGATGGCAATGGCAATGTGAGAAGAGGTGATGTGTCCGACGGTATGCATCCGGTTTCTAAAACAATTGGTGCTTCGATGAATTTTGAGTTAGCAGATGGTTGGAAAGTAAGCAACAACGGAAGATTCTCTTCTAACAGCGGACAATTCATCGCACCATTTCCTGCCGAAGTTTCTGCTGCAGCAACGATTGCTAATTCATTCGGGACAGGTTCAACTTTGACATATGCAAAAGACGGAACCGCTTTCAACAATCCAAACGGATTGGTGGCCAGAATTCACATGTTTGATACACAATTAAATGATTTCAATAACTTTATGAACGATTTAAGAATCACTAAAAAGTTTGATAAATTCGGTTTAACAGCAGGTTATTTCAAATCGATTCAAAATATTTCAATGTCATGGTTGTGGAACTCTTATTTACAAGAAGTATCAGATGACAATCCGCGTTTAATCAATGTTACTGATGCTGGCGGAAATTTACTTTCTGAAAACGGATTGTACGCTTATGGCGTTCCGGCTTGGGGTAACTGTTGTACCAGAAATTATGATACACAATACAATGTGTCTGCACCTTATGCTAATATTTCATTTGATCCATCAGACAAGCTTTCATTAGAAGGTGGCATTCGTTTCGATATGGGACAAGTAAACGGTTCGTTTGCAGGTTCGTCTCAAACGGTTTATGACATAAACAATGACAACGTAATCTCTGCACCTGAATCTAGCGTCTCTGCTATCAATACAGCCAATACAACCGCAGTTGATTATGACTATGATTATGTTTCTTATACTTTAGGCGGAAATTATTTATTAGACGCTCGTCAATCAGTATTCGTTCGTTATAGTAAAGGTGCTTCTGCCAAAGCGGATAGAGTTTTATTCTCAGGATTAGACTATTTGGATGGAGACAAAATCAACTCTTTGGACTATTTGGCGCAAGCGGAATTAGGATACAAAAGAAAATTCTCTAAAGGTTACGTTTATGCCACTTTGTTTAGCTCAACCACTACAGAAGAAGGCGGATTTGAAGCGACCTCAAACAGCATCATTGAAAACGATTACAAATCAATAGGTCTTGAATTAGAAACTTCATACAACGTAAACAACGATTTGAACTTACGCGGAGGATTTACTTATACCAAAGCCGAAGTAACTTCGGGTGCTAATGATGGGAACGAACCAAGAAGACAACCAAAAATGATGTACAACTTCATTCCAACCTATAAATTCTCTCAAGGTAAAAATACTTTTGGATTAAGCTTTATCGGACAAACTAAAGCCTATACTCAAGATAGCAATGAGTTGGTGATGAACGGATTTGTAATTGTAAACGGATTTGTAGAATTTGGAATTACCAAAGGCTTGTCACTAAACCTTGCGGGTAACAACTTATTAAACACTTTAGCCATTACAGAAGCTGAAGAGGGAAGCATCACAGCCAATACCACTAATATTGTAAGAGCGAGACCTTTGCCGGGAAGATCACTTTCTATGGCATTGTCATACAAGTTCTAAAAAAGATTTCATGTTTAATTTGAGTAATTCCTATACCGTAGTTTATATGGTATGGGAATTGTTTTTAAAGCAAAAGAATTTTTATATTTAATCAAATTCTATTCTAATGAAAAAATCAGTCTGCCTTCTTTTCTTTTTTATGTTGTTTTTCAATGCGAATGCGTTGGCTCAGGAAAACAAAACCAAAGACGAAACTAAACCTGAAAAAGCAGTAATGATTGTTTATGGAAGCGATGAATGTCATCATTGTACGGATACTAAAAAATACCTAAAAGAAAACAACATTGAGTTCCGCTTTTACGATATAGACAAAAGCCAAGAGGCGCTGAAAGAAATGTTGTTCAAGCTAAAAAAAGCCAACATCAGCACCAATAATTTGTCCATTCCGGTAATCGATAAACAAGGCTTGATTTTTACCAATAACATTCCTTTCGAAGAATTTCTTGAGAAATTAAATTAAAACCATGACCAAAAAAATAAACCTAAGCTTTTGGCAAATTATCAATATGAATGTTGGTTTTTTTGGTATTCAATACAGCTTTGGGTTGCAACAAAGTGCTGTTAATCCTATTTATGATTTTTTAGGAGCTCAACCCGATCAAATACCTTTGCTTAACTTAGCCGGACCATTAACGGGATTGTTAATCCAACCGATTATTGGCGCTTTAAGTGATAAAACTTGGTTACCAAGATTAGGCGGAAGAAGAAAACCTTATTTCCTAATCGGAGCCTTGATTTGCAGTATGGCGTTATTCATGTTTCCTTTCAGTAGTTCTTTGTGGATGGCAACCGGATTACTTTGGATTTTAGATGCAGGGAACAACACAGCTATGGAACCTTACCGCGCTTTTATTGCCGATAAATTAGACGAGTCACAACAACCAATGGGTTTTCAAGCACAAAGCTTTTTTACCGGATTCGGACAAACATTAGCCAATATTTCACTTTTTATTTTTCCGTTAATTTTTATTGGAACTACCGGTAAATTGCCTACTTGGGTTTTTGCCTCGTTCTTTTTAGGTGCTGTTTGCTCTATTGCTTCGGTTTGGTGGAGTTCTCACACGACCAAAGAAATTCCTCCAACAGAAGAAGAGTTGCAAAAAATAAAATCTGAACGCATTAGTCTTTTTACACCTTTTATTGATATAGCCAAAGCCGTAAAAGACATGCCCAAAGTAATGTGGCAACTGGCTTTAGTCTATTTGTTCCAATGGTACGCTCTTTTTTGTTATTGGCAAAATTCATCCAAAAGCATAGCGCTTTCGGTTTGGAATACAACTCCCGAAAAAGACATGAAATTGTATGGAGAAGCGGTTAGCTGGACAGGTTTGGTTAATGGTTGGTATAACATAGTAACTTTTTCATGTGCTTTTTCGTTGGTTTACTTCGCCAAAAAATATTCGCCAAAGTATGTGCATTTCGCTTGTTTACTATTGGCCGCTATTGGATTTTTAGTCTTTCCTCATATTCACAATAAATATTTATTATTTCCTGCGATAACCGGTTTTGGAATTGGTTGGGCCAGCATGATGGGTATTCCTTATTTGATGGTCGTTGCCAATATTCCAAAGGAACGGTACGGAGTTTATATGGGAATTATCAACATGATGATTGTAATTCCAATGTTTATTCAAACCATAACTTTTGGATTTATCATGAAGCATTTTTTACATAATGACGCCCGATTAGCCATCACTTTCGCCGGAGTGTTATTAGTTATCAGTGCTGTTTTAACCCTTTTTATATCAACAAAAAAACAAGTCATTAGTGAGTAATACATCCTATCATAAAGCCATTGAATTATTAAAAAAAGTTTCCACTCCAAATGGTTTTTTGGCCAGTGCGGAAAGCACCACAAATTACAAACGAGTTTGGGCAAGAGACGGCGTGATTTGCGGTTTGGCTGCCTTAGCTTCAGGCGATGAGAAATTAATAAATACTTTTAAAAATACTTTAGAAACATTGGCAAAAAACCAACATCCAACCGGCACAATTCCTTCAAATGTCTCAGTAATTGACGGGAGAAGTGAGGTAAGTTATGGCGGTTTAGCCGGAAGAGTTGATGCCGTATCGTGGTTCATCATTGGTGTTTGTCAATATGCTTATTACAAGAGTGATGTTTCGTTTATATCAAAGCATAATTCGGTAATTGAGAAATGCTTCGGACTTTTAGAGGCTTGGGAATTCAATAATAAACATCTTTTGTATGTGCCACTTTCAGGGAATTGGGCAGATGAATACATTACCGATGGCTATGTTTTGTATGACCAATTGCTTAGGATTTGGGCTTTAAAAAGTTATAATTATTTTGTCAAAAGTGAAGCCATTACCAATAAAATCGAAAAAATAACCGCACAAATTGAAAACAATTTCATACCCGATACTAATGGTGAGAAATACCACGAACGAGCCTATAAGGAAGTTAATTTTAAAGACTACATGCCATGCTCTTTCTCTCCTTCGGGCTATAAAACCCAATTTGATGCTTTCGCAAATTCATTGGCGCTATTGCTAAATATTGGTTCAAGCGAATTCCAAAATAAGATTTTAAACTACGCCGATACATTGGCTTCAGAAACTCAATTAGGATTGTTGCCTGCTTTTTGGCCACCAGTGTTGGAAAAGGATGAACATTGGCATTTACTCAAAAACAATTTCAAATATGAATTTCGAAATTATCCTTATGAATTCCACAATGGCGGAAGTTGGCCCATGGTCAATGGTTTTTTTGGATTGGCTTTGTTATCAAAATTTGAAAAGCAAAAAGCAACCGTTATTTTGGAGAAAATAAATGAAGCCAATGCCCAAAAAGACTTTTCGTTTTATGAAAATTTTAATACGAAAACCACGGAACCAAATGGGGTTTCTCTTTGCGCTTGGAGTGCAGCAGCAGCGGTTTTAGTGCATCAATCATTACATTGTAATTTTAAAATTTTAGTTTAATTGAAATCAATAGACATCATAAGCATAGGCGAAGTACTAATAGACTTTATTGGACACGAAGTCAATACATCCATCAATAGAACCAAAGACTACCATCGTTTTTTGGGTGGTTCGCCAACGAATGTAGCTGTGAATGCTTCCCGTTTAGGATTGAATTCCGTCCTCGTAGCTTCTTGCGGCCAAGATGGTTTGGGTGATTATGTGATTCGAAAATTAAAGGCCAATCATGTCAACACAACGCATATCGGAAAATCAGAAACGGTGCCAACCTCGGTAATTTTTGTGTCGAAGTCAACAGAAACACCCGATTTTATTCCGTATCGCCAAGCCGATTGCGAAATTTTCGAAAGCCAATTACCCGATGAAGTCATCGCTGAAGCAAAAATATTTCACACCACTTGTTTTGCTTTAAGTAAGAATCCGGCAAGGCAAACCATTTTAAATCGAGCGAAAAAAGCCAAAGAATTAGGTTTGCAACTGAGTATCGATATCAATTTCTCCGAACGCATTTGGCCCGACAGAGAAGAAGCTAAAAAAGTACTTAAAGAATATTTGTCCAACGACCCGTTAGTAAAACTGAGTGAAGACGATTGTTACCGACTTTTCGCTGCCGTCAAATCGGAAGAATATATTTTTGAATATTTCCACAGTTTAGGTGCCACAACCATTTGCCTTACCAAAGGAAAAAACGGCGTAGTAGTTTCAGATATGAATCATGGAGTGTTTTTTCAAAAGGCCATTCCTATTGACCAAGTAAAAGATACTACAGGCGCAGGCGATGCTTTCTGGACCGGATTTTTATATGCCCAATTGCATCAGAAAAACTTAGAAGATACCATGACGGTTGCCCAAAAATTAGCCGCCATTAAACTACAAAATGTTGGGCGATTGCCCGATAACATTAACATCAAAGAGTTAATACAAGAATAAAGCCATTCAGAAATATAGTTAGTAAGATTGAGGAAAAGCTGTAATGATAAATTACGGCTTTTTGTTTGTTAGTTTGTGCAAAAAGAAACTCCTAAAAATTTCCTTTTTACATTCAGTCTTCTACCTTTGTAGTTATCAAAATAATGACCATGCACAAAGACAGCAAAAGAAGAGAGGCGCTTTTATACCACGCAAAACCAACTCCCGGAAAAATTAAAGTGGTGCCAACCAAAAAATATGCAACCCAAAGAGATTTGTCCTTGGCCTATTCTCCCGGTGTTGCCGAACCTTGTTTGGAAATTGCCAAAGATGTAAACAATGTTTATAAATATACTTCCAAAGGAAATTTGGTTGCCGTAATCAGTAACGGGACAGCCGTTTTAGGACTGGGAGATATTGGTCCTGAAGCTTCAAAACCCGTGATGGAAGGAAAAGCATTACTCTTCAAAATCTTTGCCGATATTGATGTTTTTGATATAGAAGTTGGGACAAAAGATGTTGATGCGTTTATAGAAACGGTGAAAAATATTGCGCCGACATTTGGTGGAATCAATCTGGAAGACATTAAGGCACCGGAATCTTTTGAAATAGAAAGACGTTTGGTTGAAGAATTGAATATTCCGGTAATGCACGATGACCAGCACGGAACAGCTATTATCTCTGCAGCAGCTTTGCTGAACGCAGTTGAACTGGCCGGCAAGAAAATGGATGAAGTAAAAATGGTTATTTCGGGTGCAGGTTCAGCAGCAATTGCTTGTGCAAATCTGTATGTGTCTTTTGGGGTAAAACAGGAAAATATTGTCATGTTTAACAGCAAAGGAGTGCTTAGAAAAGATGACCCGAAAATTTCGGAAGAACAAAGAAAATATGCTACCGATAAAAACTTCCCATCATTGCTCGAAGCAATGACTGGAATCGATGTTTTTGTGGGTTTATCTACCGGCGATATAGTAACCCCTGAAATGTTATTGGTGATGGCAAAAAATCCAATTGTTTTCGCAATGGCAAATCCAAATCCGGAAATAAATTATGATTTGGCTATCAAAACCAGAAGAGATATCATCATGGCAACAGGTCGTTCGGACCATCCTAATCAGGTGAACAATGTGCTTGGGTTTCCGTATATTTTCCGTGGCGCATTAGATGTAAGAGCCACCAAAATAAATGAAGAAATGAAAAAAGCAGCGGTTGTTGCTTTAGCAGAATTGGCCAAAGAATCGGTTCCTGAGCAGGTAAATATTGCGTATGGCGAAACCAAATTAAATTTCGGTAAAGATTATATTATTCCAAAACCCTTTGATCCAAGATTAATTGCAAGAATTCCATTAGCTGTTGCAAAAGCCGCGATAGAATCCGGAGTTTCGCTGCAACCGATTACCGATTGGGAGAAATATGAAGAAGAATTATTAGAGCGTTTAGGTTCGGATAACAAGATGGTCCGTTTGTTAACCAATCGTGCGAGAACGGAACCAAAACGAGTGGTTTTTGCCGAAGCAGATCATTTGGATGTATTGAAAGCAGCCCAAATTGCTTATGAAGAAGGCATTGCCAATCCAATACTTCTAGGGAATAAAGATTTAATTTTGGAACTCAAGGAAGAATTAGGTTTTGATGCTGATGTGCCTATTTTTGACCCAAAAGATAAAGAAGAGGACAAACGAAGATTGAAATATGCCAACCTCTATTGGAAGTCAAGGCAACGAAGAGGAATTTCATTGTTGGATGCCCAAAAATGGATGCGCGAACGCAATTATTTTGCCGCAATGATGGTCAACGAAGGTGATGCTGATGCCATGGTTTCGGGCTATTCCAGAAGTTATCCTTCTACAGTGAAACCATTGATGCAATTGATTGGTAAGGCGCCAGGCATTACGCTGATTGCCACCACAAATATGATGATGACGAATCGCGGTCCGATGTTTTTATCGGATACCGCCATTAATCCAAACCCAACCGCGGATGAATTGGCAAAAATTGCCTTAATGACTGCCAAAACGGTTAGAATGTTTGGAATGCAACCCGTTATTGCCATGGTTTCTTTCTCGAATTTTGGTTCTTCAGCGCATGAAAGTGCCAGCAAAGTAAGGGAAGCAGTGGCCTATTTACATAAATATTATCCTGATTTGGTTGTAGATGGAGAAATACAATCTGATTTTGCCTTAAATGCTGAGATGTTGAAGGCTAAGTTCCCTTTTTCAAAATTGGCAGGAAAGAAAGTAAACACCCTGATTTTCCCCAATTTAGAATCTGCAAATATTACCTACAAACTTTTGAAGGAATTGGATAAAGTAGATTCCATTGGGCCGATAATGTTGGGAATGGAAAAAGCAGTCCATGTTTTTCAACTTGGGGCAAGCGTTGAAGAAATGGTAAATATGGTTGCCGTTGCCGTGGTTGATGCACAAGAAAAAGAGAAAAGAAAAAAGATGTCTGCCAAATAGTTTGTATTATTGTAGAGATATTGCAAAGACATTCCTTCAATTAAAGAATTTTGCTATATTTGGAATTAGATTTTAGTAAAAAATGATTGCACATATTCAAGGAAAGTTAATAGAAAAATCGCCTACTGAAGTTGTAATTGACTGCAACGGCGTTGGTTATCACATTAATATTTCGTTGCATACTTTCTCCTTACTTCCCAATACCGATTTTATTAAATTGTTTACGTTTCTTCAAATTAAGGAAGACGCACATTCTTTGTTTGGTTTTGTAGAAAAATCAGAGCGGGAGTTATTTAAATTATTATTGTCTGTATCTGGAATTGGAGCCAGCATTGCAAGAACCATGTTGTCATCATTAGACCCAAAACAAATAATTCATGCCATTGCAAGCGCAGACGTTGTTACCATTCAGTCTATTAAGGGAATTGGAAGCAAAACAGCACAGCGTGTGATACTGGATTTGAAAGAAAAAGTGTTAAAAATCTATGATTTAAGCGAAATTTCTATGTCGCAACACAATATTAGTCGAGAAGAATCGTTATCTGCTTTGGAGGTCTTGGGCTACGTTAGAAAAAATGCCGAAAAAGTGGTGGATAAAATCATCAGGGAAAATCCGGATGCGGGAGTTGAAACAATAATTAAACAAGCGTTAAAAAATTTATAATTCTTGGAAACAATATACTTTACAAAATCATTAATAGACTTTAAAAAATTAATCTTAGGATTAGTTTTGTTGCTAAGTGCAACAGTTTTTTCCCAAGTAAATCCAACTCAAATAGACAGCACAGGGTATTCAACCGGAAGAGTTGAAATAAAAAATCCAAATAGTATTGTCAATGCTTACACTTACGATCCAGCCACAAACAGGTATATTTATACCAGTACCATGGATGGTTTTAATATCAATTATCCAATTATTTTAACACCCGCAGAATACGAAGAATTAGTACTTCGTGAATCCATGCGTGAGTACTTTAAAACAAAATCGGATGCTATTGATGGGAAAAAAGACGGAAGTGAAGCGGCCAAAAAGGATTTGTTACCGAGATATTATGTAAACTCCAGTTTTTTTGAAACTATTTTTGGTTCCAATACAATTGATGTTAAACCAACGGGTTCCGTTGAAATGGATTTGGGTGTTCGTTACACCAAACAGGATAATCCGTCCTTTTCACCAAGAAACAGAGCGCAGACTTCTTTTGATTTTGACCAAAGAATAAGCATGAGTTTAAATGGGAAAGTTGGAACACGATTGAGCGTGAATGCCAATTATGATACCGAGTCCACTTTTGCTTTTCAAAACCTTATAAAGTTAGAATACGCACCAACCGAAGATGATATCGTTCAGAAAATAGAAGTTGGAAACGTGAGTATGCCGCTTTCAAATTCCCTGATTCGTGGTGCGCAAAGTTTGTTTGGGGTTAAAGCCCAATTGCAATTTGGAAAAACTACTATAACGGGAGTTTTCTCCGAGCAAAAATCCCAAACCAAATCGGTTACAGCGCAAGGTGGTGGAACTATCCAGGACTTTGAAATGTTTGCCCTTGATTACGATTCTGACAGGCACTTTTTCTTATCGCAGTATTTCAGAAATAAATACGATGATGCCTTGAGGGATTATCCGGTAATTCGAAGCAGGGTTCAAATTACAAGGATTGAAGTTTGGGTAACCAATAGGCAAAATCGCGTAAGTACTACCAACAATAACCTTAGAAATATTATTGCTTTGCAGGATTTAGGGGAATCACAGTATCCGGATGTTGATAATTCCAGATTGGTAGCTATAAATCCCATTCCGACACCTTTCTTTATAACTGATCCGGATGTGCTGCCTGACAATGAAGGTATTTTACCATCAGATAATCGTAATAATGAATATGATCCGGGACTAATAATTCCGGCCACTCCGGCTAATCCTAATTACCCTGGATTATTAAATCCTAACATTAGGGATATAGTAACGTCAAGTGGTGGTTTTAATAATATCAATCCGGTTGACGAAGGAACTGATTATTCAAAACTTGAAAATGCCAGAAAATTAGCACCTAACGAGTATACGCTTCACCCACAGTTAGGTTATATCTCACTGCAACAACGTTTAGCCAATGATGAAGTGTTGGCTGTTGCCTATCAATATACTATCGGTGACAATGTGTATCAGGTTGGAGAGTTTGGTACAGACGGTGTTGATTCCACCGTAATTACAGATGCCACAACTCCTAATCCATCAGTTTCAACCCAGAGTTTAATTCTTAAAATGTTAAAGAGTAATTTGACCAATGTTGAGAAACCAATTTGGAACCTGATGATGAAAAATATTTATCAAATCCAGGGAGGTTACCAATTACAACAAGAAGATTTTAGATTTAATATCTTGTATACTGACCCATCGCCTATTAATTATATTTCCCAAGTTGGGACAACACCTTTACCCGAGGACGACCCAGCTACTCCAAACATTGATGAAGGAGTGGCAGAAACCCCATTGCTTAAAGTCTTTAATGTTGATAAATTAAATTACAATAATGATCCACAAATTGGTGGTGACGGTTTTTTCGATTTCTTACCGGGTATAACGGTTGATCAACAAAATGGACGCCTTATTTTTACAACGGTGGAACCATTTGGTAAGCTTTTGTTTGAAAAGTTACGATTAAGTCCGGCTGAGGATTATTATAACGAAAGCACGTATAATGCCAATCAAGCAAAATATGTTTTCAGGGAAATGTATGCTAAAACGCAGGCCGCGGCTTTGCAGGATGCTGAAAAAAATAAATTTCAATTAAAAGGAAGATACAAATC
>JAYURX010000373.1:0-3222 GCA_043755965.1 Flavobacterium sp.
AAATAAAATGGGAATAGCCTTCGATTGGTTTCACGGTAAAAATCATTTGAATCAAATCGTTTATAACCCAAAAACCGGAGGATGTCATGATGGGCTGGAAGAGGATCATGTTAATTTAAATCAAGGAGCGGAATCAACATTGAGTTATTTAATGGCACGTATCGTTTTGGAAAACAGGCTTAAAAAAGTAACCGCAAAGGTATCATAACCTACATCCAAAGGCAAATTATATAACATATCCGGATATTTCTGTAATCATTTTATGCTGTTAATGGCGAATTTTACAATGTTATTTATAACAAACCCAAAATTTACTAACACTTAAAATGAAAACTATGAAAAAAGTAATTTTAGTAATCGCAATGATTACGTTAACAGCAGCGAAAAGTTTGGCTCAAAGTGAACCCGCAACGACGACAACCGATTATCGTGACAAGTTTTATTTCGGTGCTAAAGCAGGAGCCAATTTATCTAATGTGTATGACTCTCAGGGAGACGATTTTGTAGCAGATTCAAAGGTGGGATTTGCAGTCGGAGGTTTTGCTTCTATCCCTATTATAAAATGGTTTGGAATTCAGCCTGAAATTTTATTTTCACAAAAAGGATTCAAATCAACAGGTACATACATAGGCAGTAGCTATGAAATGACCAGAACGACTAACTTTATTGATGTACCCATTTTGGCTTCTTTCAGACCGATAGAAAACGTTTCTATTTTGTTCGGACCACAGTTTTCGTTTTTATCAAAACAAACAGATGATTTTCAAGGTGGAACTATCTCGACTACTGAGGAACAGGCGTTTAGTAACGCAAATCTTCGTAAAAACATCTTTGGTCTGACTGGTGGTGTCGATTTAAATTTTAGTCATTTGGTAATAGGCCTCAGAGCCGCGTGGGATGTGAAAAATAATAATGGAGACGGAACATCAGATACGCCCCGTTATAAAAATATGCTGTATCAAGCCACTCTCGGTTATAGATTTTAAAATTAAAAAGCTCCTGAATTCAGGAGCTTTTTTTTGCTATTCGTTAAAAGATTGTTTGAATTATTTTTCGGCTGTTTCAGTGTAGTCTTTACTTCGTTCTCCCTGAATGAACATTTTTAGGGTATTGAAATGAATGGTAAATTCTACCGTTTTCCAGTTCGTTTCGGCATCTGTTTCCGGGTTGGCATATTGATACCATAGGGTATAGGCTGCACTGTCAAAGCCTTTATCGAATTTTGGTGATCCTGCCTCATCACATTCCATTCCCCAAATTACGGCTCTTTTGGGCTGTTCATGTAATTGGTAAAAACCACTGCCGCCAGAATTTAATTCAACTGTTGGTTCTGTACCCTGGAATAAGTAGGTGCCCGTTATCGAATAATCAATATCGGTTGTGATATAGTGAATGCCGTCTTTGGCTTCGATTTTTGTTTGTGCGAGGCTTTTCATTACAAATAAGAACAAAACAACCAAGAGTATTTTTTTTGATTTCATAAGTTTGGGTTTAGCTTTGAATAAAAATAAAAACTATTACACGTCAGTCATCGTTGTGCCACAATAAGTTATGAACAGATTAAATAGCCAATTGTTGAAATTATGAATTGGCAATGGATTCCCGCGTTCGCGAGAATGACAAAAGAAAAGTTTATTTCTCTAACCAAATCCTCGCATTCACAAACGCCTCAATCCAGGGTGAAACTTCATCTTTTTTATCTGTCGGATAATAGCCCCAATTCCAAGGGAAAGCAGAACGCTCAATATGTGGCATCATTACCAAATGCCGTCCTGTTTTGTCACACATCATAGCCGTATTATAACCCGAACCATTTGGGTTGGCAGGATAACCTTCATAGGCATATTTTGCCACAATGTTGTATTGATTTTCCGCTTCCGGCAATTGGAATTTTCCTTCGCCGTGCGAAACCCAAACCCCAAGCGTACTTCCGGCTAAGGTTTTTAACATTACCGAATTGTTCTCAGCAACTTTTACAGAAGTAAAAATGCTTTCGTGCTTCTGGCTATCATTGTGAAGCATTTTTCCGTGAACCTTATGCTCCGGATGAATGACTTCCAATTCCATGAAAAGTTGGCAGCCATTACAAATGCCGACTGAAAGGGTATCTTCTCTTTTGAAAAAGTTTTTCAATGCGATATTGGCTTTCTCGTTGTATTTAAAAGCTCCGGCCCAACCTTTAGCTGAACCCAAAACATCAGAATTTGAGAATCCGCCAACAACGCCAACAAACTGCACATCCTCCAGATTTTCCCTTCCCGAAATCAAATCGGTCATGTGAATGTCTTTGACATCAAAACCTGCTATATACAGGGCATTTGCCATTTCACGTTCCGAATTGCTCCCTTTTTCACGAATGATAGCTGCCTTGGGACGTGGTTTCGAATTGTCAATTTCAGGTTTCTTTCCTGTGAAATGAGCCGGAAATTGATAGTGTAAGGGTTGGTTTTTATAATTGTCAAAACGTTCTTTGGCTTTATTGTTTTTGCTTTGTTTTTGATCGAGTAGGAAGGAGGTTTTGAACCAAATATCTCTATTATTTTGAATTTTAAATTTTAAATTTTGAATTATTAACTCATCTGATTCGTCAATGTTTCCAATCTTAAAGAATTCTATTCCTTCCAAAGCTTTTTCAAATGTTGCATCATCTTTTGCCTGAAGCACTAATCCGATGTTTTCGGAAAATAAAATTTTCACTAAATCTTTTTCAGCAAAGGCACTGAAATCTATTTTCGCTCCAAGATTTACATCTGCAAAACACATTTCCAGTAAGGTCGTAATCAGTCCGCCTGAACCAATATCATGCCCGGCAACAATTTGCCTGTCTTTGATTAATTCCTGAATAGTATTAAATGCTCTTTTGAAGAAATCAGCGTTTTTAATGGTTGGTGTGTCGTTTCCGATTTTATTTTGGACTTGGGCAAAAGAGCTTCCACCTAATTTGAAATCATCCTGTGACAAATTGATATAATAAATAGAGCCCCCATTTTTCTGTAAAACAGGTTCAACTACTTTTGTAATATTTGAGCAATTTCCGGCAGCAGAAATGATAACAGTTCCCGGTGCAATCACTTCGTCATTTGGATATTTCTGCTTCATAGAAAGCGAATCCTTACCGGTTGGGATATTAATTCCCAATTCGATGGCAAAATCAGCACAGGCTTTTACGGCTTCATATAATCGAGCGTCTTCGCCTTCGTTTTTACAAGCCCACATCCAGTT
>JAYURX010000374.1:0-7598 GCA_043755965.1 Flavobacterium sp.
GGAACGTAAGCCCGCATACTATCTTTTTCATAAATACCTCTTGTCGTTACCGTGCTTCCCATCTCAGTTCCAAGAAGTGGTTGATTTGGATGGTCACGATGATAATCGGCTACGGCAAATTGGCGGTAATTGAATCCGCGAATTGGAATCACTTCGTTTACACCTTTAAAATCATTTCCCATATCGGCAGCATAAGTACTGGTTCGCGAAGGATCTAATTCTTTTTGGATGGCCAATAACGATTGGGCAATTCGTTTGCCGTACTCATTCCCCTGAATGTTTTGTTCTTCGTTACCAATCGACCATAAAAATACGGAAGGATGATTTCGGTCACGACGAATTAATCGTTCGAATTGATCGGTATATTCTGAGCTGCTGTTTAGTAATCGTTGTTCGTCTATAACCAACATTCCCAAGCTGTCACAAGCTTCTAAAAGCTCCGGAGTTGGTGCATTATGACTGGCTCTGTAAGCATTAGACCCCATTTTTTTAAGGAGTTTGATGCGGTAATATTGCATATAATCCGGTAAAGCACTTCCGATTCCGGCGTGATCCTGATGGTTGTTGGTTCCCTGAATTTTGATGTGTTTTCCGTTCAGAAAAAAACCCTCATTGGCATCAAATCTTAAAGTCCTGTTTCCAAAATGAGTCTTCTTTTTATCTATAATTTGGTTACCCTGTTTAACTACCGAAACCACTTTGTACAAATAAGGATTTTCTAAAGACCATAAAATGGCATTATCCAGAGAAATTTTTTGCTTGATAGTAGTTTTTCCGTTAACTGAAATTGTGAAATTTTGTTCCGAAGTTTTGGCAATTTGTTTTCCGTTTCTATCGGTTACGTAGGAGTAAATTGTTCCTTTTGAAGAAGTTAAATTTTTGTTTTCAACTTCTGTTTCAATAGTAACGGTTGCGGTTCTTCCTTTGACAATTGAATGAACAAAAACGCCATCGTTTGGGATAAAAACTTTATCGGTTATGTTTAACCAAACGTGTCTGTAAATTCCCGCACCTTCATAAAACCAGCCTTCACTTTGCGTGGCATCTGCGCGGACAACAATTACATTTTCACCTTCAAAATTCATGTAATCGGTGATGTCGTAAGATTTTCCAATATAACCACTAAAATTGGTGCCTACATAAAAGCCGTTTACCCAAATAGCTGCATTTCTATAAACTCCGTCAAACTGAATTTCAAAACGTTTCCCTTCGTCTTTTTTATCTACCAAAAAATGCTTTCGGTACCAACCAATACTCGTTTCAGGATACAATCCGCCAATGGGTTTGTAACCATGGCTGTCCATTTCGTGTGTCGATGATTTTACAAAAGGAAGTGCAACAGCCCAATCATGAGGGACATCGACCTCTGTCCAAGTGGTATCAACAAATTTTGGACTGATAATACTTGTTTCAAATACATTTGATTTGTGAAATAATAACTTATTTCCGTAATTGAAATCTTTTTCAGTATTGGCCGAATTCCCAAAATGGAATTTCCAGCCTTCATCAAAGTTTATTTTCTTCTGAGCATCTGCAAAAGCAAAGCACAAAAACAGTAATCCTGTAAGAAGAGATTTTTTATACATCTTTCTATTCTTTAAAAGCATCCAATGCAGGTGACGGTTTTCCATCGGCCTGCCAGGCGCTCAAATTATAATGGCTCCAGCTTCTGGCACCTTGCGGTTCCCAATATAATAAGCCGATGCCTTTGTTGTCTGGAACATTTTTCACAGCTTTAATTGCGGTAGCTAATAGGTCATAAGTGTTTTGGACTTTGTCATCTTCGCCGCCAATTTCTACTATCATAACTTCTTTGCCGTAGCGTTTTACCATATCATTCAGATTAAATTCTAAATCGGCTATAACTTCGGTGTAATCTTTCTTAATCCAAAAGGGATAATACGATAATCCAATGACATCGTAACGCACTTTTTGTGCGGTTGCGTTATCAAAGAATTCGCGGAATTTCTTATTATTGTTTCCTTCGTCAACATGAACAATAACTTTTATGTTTTTGTCAACGGCTTTCACCGCATCGTAACCTTTATTTAATAATTGTCCGAGTTGCTTCCAGTTCTTGGTGCTTCCTTCCGGCCACATCATTCCCCCAGGAATCTCGTTTCCAATTTGCACCCATTCAGGAGTTACGCCAGCCACTTTTAACGCATTGATTACGTCAAAAGTATGATTGTAAACATCGTTTAACAATTCAGGGAAAGTATGTTTTTCCCAAGCCTTGGGTTTGAATTGTTTGGCAGGATCAGCCCAGGAATCAGAATAATGAAAGTTAATCATCACGCGCATTCCCATTTTTTGCGCACGTAATGCCATAGCCACTGTTTCCTCCTTGCTGCAATGTCCACTGGCTTTATCATCATTGGGATTGACCCAAACACGTAGGCGAATGGAATTCATGCCGCGGTCTTTTAGCAATTGAAGGCAATCTTTTTCTTTGCCATCAGTGTCATAAAATTTATAGCCCGTGGCTTCCATTTGTGGTAGCCAACCCACATCGGCGCCTTTGGCAAAAGGTGTGTTTTGGCTGAAGCCAAATGCGGAAAAAAGCAATAATAAAAGTAATTTTTTCATAATTAAATGTTTTCAAATTTAAATGTAGTTTGATGAATGTATTGCCCTCCTTTTTTCAAAATTGAATTTGGAAAATGAGCATGGTTTGGCGCGTCCGGAAAATTTTGAGTTTCAAAGCAAACGCCGCTGGCAGGATGATAATTGGTGTTTTCTTTCCCCTTTATTTTATTGAAACAATTTCCTCCAATATAAATATGAACCGCAGGTTGGTTAGTTATCACCGACATTTTTAGTTTATTTTTTTCGCTGATAAGTGTAGCTGCATTTTGCTCCGCCAGTTCGCTTACGCTCGTGTCATTTTCCAATACAAAAGTGTTGTCTATGGAAATTGGCGTTGGTTTAGCTTCAGAAAAATCAAAAGGGTGATTTTTTAAGGCAACAAAATTCCCTGTCGGGATATTTTCATTAGTAGTTTCCAATATTTTTTCCGAATTAACAATAAGCTTTTGATTTGTGATTTCATTGGAATGACCATCAAGATTGAAGTAACTGTGTTGCGTTACATTGACAATCGTATCTTCTGATGTTGTGGCGATAAAAGTAACTTTGAGTTCATTCTCTTCGGTTAACGTATAGCTAACCTGAACGGTCAGTTCTCCCGGAAAATTCTCTTCGTTATTTTTGCTTACATATTCTAAAGTAATGGATGGATTTTCTTCTGGTGAAGTTGCAATAACTCTCCAAAGTCCTCTGCTAAATCCTAAAATTCCACCATGAAGATTGTGTTCGCCATGGTTTTTGTTTAAAAAATTCCGTTTTCCATTTAGTAAAAATTCCGCATTGTTTATTCGCCCTGCAAACCTTCCGACAGTAGTTCCAAAATAAGGCGGACTTGGCAAATAATAAGAGTTAATATAATCTTCTAAAGTATCAAAACCCAAAACAACATCAATTTTGCTTCCATCAATCAAAGGAATTTTAAGTGACGTTATGGTAGCGCCGTAATTCATTATACTTAGTTCAGCGTCGTTTTTATTACTTAACGTATGGCAAAAAACTTCACTCTCATCGGAAAGAAAACCGTATAAGTTCGCATTTATCGATGGATTAATTTGTGAAAAATTATTTTTTATCATAGCTTTTTTATAAATCTGGCAATAAAAGTATAAAATAGCAGCATTTGACCATACCAGTACCTACCAGTTTTTTTGTATCTTACCACCAGTTATTTATATTATGAAATTAATTACCATCGAAAAACAGTCGGGAACTCCGAAGTATAAGCAAATTGTTTGGTCGATTGAAGTCGCCATTGCCGAAAACAGATTAAAAAAGGGTGACAAGTTGCCTTCCGTAAACAAAGTCAGTTTGGAATTTTCGATTTCAAGGGATACGGTTTTATTGGCTTATGACGAACTAAAAAAAAGAGGAATTGTTTTCGCCATTTTAGGCAAAGGCTATTATATAAAAAGTGTTGAGTTTAGTTTTGAACAAAGGATTTTTTTGCTGTTTGATGAATTGAATTCTTTTAAAGAGGATATTTATAATTCCTTTATGTCAGCCATGAATAATGTTGCCCAAATTGATATTTTCTTTCATCATTTTAATATAGAAATGTTCAAAAAGCTTGTTCATGAAAGCAATGGCAATTATTCAAAGTATATCATTATGCCCACGAATTTGCCTGGCGCAGCTTCCATAATCAAAACATTACCAAAACAGGATGTTTACATTTTGGACCAAACAAATACCGATTTAGATGATTTCCCATCGGTTCATCAAAATTTTTCAAAAGACAGTTATGCTGCTTTGAAAAAAGGCAAATCACGGTTGTCAAAATATAAAAAACTGATATTGATTTTTCCGGGAGATAAAGAGCCTCTGGGAATGGTAGATGGATTTACTAAGTTTTGCAATGACTCTTTAATTGAAAATGAAATTATCACAAGCTTTGAGGAAAACATAATAAAGAAAGGCGATGTTTTCATTATTCCAACAGACCGGCATTTGGTAAACGTGATAGAACAGGCAAAACGACAAGATTTAATTATTGGAAAAGATTTCGGAATTATATCTTATAATGATACACCATTAAAAAAGGTTGTCGAAAACGGGATTACAACCATATCAACTGATTTTAAAGCAATGGGAAAAACACTCGCTTCGATGGTGCTAAATTCCAGAAAAGAACAAATTGAAAATCCATCAGATTTGATAATCAGAAACTCACTTTAAATAAAAATGTAGTGTAGAAAAGACCTCGTCAGTTCGATTGTTTTGCGGAATGCAATGAAGCAAAATGTATCGAGAACCCTTTCTTTAATGCTTCTCGATACAATTTCTCCGCTGTGCTTCGAAATCACTCGAAGTGACGGATGGCTTTAGAAAGGTTACACATTCATACAAAGCTCCCGACAATCAATTTTTATATACAAGAACAAATAGAAAAAGCCCAATCTAGTTTTGAACTAGACTGGGCTTTTTGATTTATCTTTAAAAAGATTACCAAATCTTTACTCGTTTGTCCGGAGCAAGATATAAGGAGTCTGTTGGTTTGATATCGAACGCTTCATAAAATTCCGGTACGTTTCTAACGACACCGTTAATTCTGAATTTTGCAGGTGAATGCGGGTCGCGGGCAATTTGGCTGCGAAGTGCTTCCTCACGTGTTTTTTCTCCCCAAACTTGTCCCCAACCTAAGAATACACGCTGCATGCCGGTGAAACCATCCAATACTGGCGCTTCTTTTCCGTCAAGGCTTTCTCTATAGGCTTTGATAGCAATGCTTAATCCGCCAAGGTCACCAATGTTTTCCCCAAGAGTATAAGAGCCATTTACACTTAAATCCGGGAATGCTTTGAAGCTATTGTATTGTGCTACTAAAGCGCCTGTTTTTGCTTTGAACGCAGTCAAATCTGCTTCTGTCCACCAGTTCTTCAATACGCCGTCTCCATCAAAAGTACTTCCCTGATCGTCGAATCCGTGACCAATTTCGTGACCAATAACAGCACCAATAGCACCATAGTTCACAGCATCATCAGCTTTTAAATCAAAGAAAGGCGGTTGAAGGATGGCAGCCGGGAAAACAATCTCGTTAAGCGATGGGTTGTAGTAAGCGTTCACTGTTTGTGGCGTCATTCCCCATTCGGTTCTGTCTACCGGTTTTCCAAGTTTGTTCAGGTTTCTCTGGTATTCAAATTCGGTTGCTCTTTGCGCATTGCCGTATAAATCGTTTTTAGCAATTTTCAATGAGGAATAATCTCTCCATTTATCTGGGTAACCAATTTTAATCATGAATTTATCCACTTTTCTAAGAGCTTCTTTTTTGGTATCAGCACTCATCCAGTCTAATTTCTTGATACTTTCGGCATAAGCTTTCAATAGGTTTTTAACCATAGTTACCATGCGTTCTTTCGCCTCCGGAGAGAAGTGTTTTTCAACATATACTTTTCCAACCACCTCGCCCAAACCACCATTAACAGTACTTACCGCACGCTTCCAGTCTTCTTCCTGCTTCTCAGTACCGTTTAGTGTCTTGCTGTAAAACTCAAAACTCTGATTGTCTAATTCTGTCGTTAATAGTGAAGCCGATTTATTAATCAATCCCCATTTTAAATAGGTTTTCCAAGTATCAATAGGTGTATTTTTGATAATAGTATTTAAGTTTTTTAAATACTCAACTTGTGTAACTACGATGCTTTTTTCTTTTTCAATACTTCCTTTGGTCAGCATGGCTGTCCAATTAAAATCAGGGATTAAAGTTTTTAAATCGGCAGTAGCATACTTGTTATAAAGTTTGACCATATCACGAGTATCCTCTTTTTTCATATGCTGTGCAGCTAAAGAAGTTTCCAGCGCCATGATTTTAGCAGCACTTTCAGCCGGATTTGCCACCTCGCCTAACTGTAGCATTTTTTCCACATGAGCAACATATTTTTTACGGATGTCAGCCATTTTTGCATCGGCAGAAGTATAATATTCCCTTTCTCCAAGCCCAAGCCCGCCTTGCCAGGTGATAAGTATATTTTTTGTTGGGTCTTTAAAATCGGTGTATACCGAAATATTGAAAGGAATACTGATGCCTGTTCTGTTGGCAGTACCAAAGTAACCTGCCAAATCATCATAATTGGCTATGGCATCAATAGCCTGCATTTCAGGTTGGATTGGCGTTAGTCCTTTAGCATTTCGGTCTTTTCTATTCATAAAAGAAGCATAGTAGTCACCAATTTTCTGTTCGTCCGATCCATCGGCAGCATTTGATTTTGCAGCTTCTTCAATAATCGCTTTTACGTCTTTTTGGGATTGATCATACAGCATATCAAAAGCGCCATAAGATGCTTTATCAGCTGGGATTTTCATGGTTTTCAACCACGTCCCGTTTACATAATCGGCAAAGTTATCGCCGGGTTTTACTTTGGTGTCCATGTTTTTTTTATTGATACCCGAAGTAAGTTCTTCTTTTTTAGCGCAAGAAGCTACTAGAACAACTGCTGCAAGAAGTGTCATTTTTAAGTTTTTCATTGATTGGTTTAATTTGATTATCCGCTAAAGATAAATAAATTATAAATAGTGAATATAAGTTGAAGAAATGTTAGACTTCACAGAGGCGTGAATTGTTACACACAAAAGGAATAAATTGCCCATAATGAAGTTTAGTCGTTAAGATATTTATATATTTGTCTGTTCGTGTTGACTTGAAATTAATAGTGGACGCTGATTTTTAATTAAATTTATAAATATTTGAAATTAAAAGGAGGAAGCCCAGTGGGCTTCAGGTATGCAAGCTTTAGCTTGAAAAGCAGTATTGAGCACCCGCCTTTTTAACTGAAATAACAAATGAAACATACTGATTTTTTAAATCCCCCACGCATTGATCAGGTTGGGATTGAGGATAGAATTGCCAGAATTACTGCCCGAAGTATTAAAAAAGAATCAAAAATGCAAGGTCTGTTTATGGCTCTGAACATGATTGATTTGACTACTTTGGAAGGTGCAGATACCGATGAAAAAGTAAAGCAACTTTGCTTCAAAGCACATCATTTACACGATGATATTCCGGGTTTACCGAC
>JAYURX010000375.1:0-3221 GCA_043755965.1 Flavobacterium sp.
AGATTATTATGTTGAAAATACTTTGGTTATTATAACTCCGGCGGTTCCGATTTCGCATTCGGAATGGAATTATTTTATCGAAAGAAATTATACAGTAAAAAAGCGTGCGGAAGTTTTGGGCATCATCACCAAAGATACCTTTTGTTTCGCCGTTGCCGGAACGCACGGAAAAACAACAACATCCAGCATACTAGGTCATATTTTGTATGAATGTGGTGCCGATGTTACGGCATTTATTGGCGGAATCGTAGAAAACTACAACTCCAATTTAATTGGAAACGGTAAAACAGTAACCGTTGTAGAAGCCGATGAGTTTGATCGTTCTTTTTTGCATTTGTATCCAAATATTGCTTGTGTTACCTCAATGGATGCTGATCATTTGGATATTTATGGCGATAAAAACGCGATTGAAGATTCCTTTAGGGAATTTGCTGATAAAGTAGAAGATAAAAAGAATTTGTTTGTTCCAAAAGGTTTGCCGTTAGAAGGAGTAACAGTTGGAATCGATGAAGAAGCGACTTTCAAAGCTTTTAATGTCAGAATTGAAAATGGTTATTATGTTTTTGATGTGCGCACACCTTCAGAAACAATTGAAAATATACAATTTGGTTTACCCGGAAGACATAATTTAATGAATGCCATGATGGCTTTAGCGATGGCTAAAACTTTTGGTTCCCCAACCAAAACCATTGCTAAAGCCATGGCTTCATTTAAAGGAATACAACGCAGGTTTTCGTATCAAATTAAGAATGAAAGTCTCGTTTACATTGATGATTATGCGCATCATCCAACAGAAATTAATGCCGTGCATCAGGCAGTTCGTGAATTGTATCCGAACCAAAAAGTCCTGGCAATTTTTCAGCCGCATCTTTTCAGCAGAACCAAAGATTTCGCGGATGATTTTGCAAAGAGTTTATCAAATTTTGACGAAATTTTGCTGTTGGATATTTATCCGGCACGCGAGTTACCGATGGAGGGAATCACATCAGAATGGCTGCTTACAAAAATCGAAAACAAGAATAAAAAATTAGTTTCAAAAGTGGATTTAATTCCCTCAATTTTAGAAAGTGGCGCCAAAATAATTGTAACAATCGGAGCGGGAGATATTGGTGAATTAGTTCCTAACATTAAACAGGCTTTATTATGAAATAGCCAGTTTTTGGGAGACAAAAATTGAATTAAAAATTTTTTTTTAAAACTGGCGTATTCCATATGACATTTAAAAAAACAAATAACAAAGACATATGAAAATTTTCAATTGGACAAACATACGGCTTGTGCTGATGGTTTCATTGGTAATCTTCCTGTATTCATTCACTTCTTATAGAAATGAGCACCGGAAAATAAAGAAAACCGAGGTCGTTTTTGTAGGCGAAAACACGCTTTTTATTAAGGGAGAAATGGTTAATAAATTGTTAATAGAAAAAAATCAGGATTTAAAAACAATCAATAAAGTTGATTTAGATTTGAAGAAATTGGAGCTGTCCATCAACAAACAGCAAATGATCCAGAAAGCGGATGTTTTTGTTAGTGTTGACGGAGTTTTAAAAGCGGTTGTAAAGCAAAAAACACCAGTAGGAAGAGTATTTGACGAAACGGGTTCTTTTTATATTGATTATGAGGGAAATAAAATGCCGTTATCAGATAATTACACCGCCAGAGTTCCGCTGTTATCGGGGGAAATTGCAGTAGTAAAAAAAGAAAAATTATCTGAAGTTTTAAGGATGATTAATGAAGATGAGTTTTTGAAAAAAAATATCATTGGTGTTCAGGTTTTGCCCAACGGCAGCTTGGTTATGGCGAACAGGAATTATGATTATAAAATCGATTTCGGTAGAACTATAAACATTAAGAAGAAATTTAAGAATTATAAAGCATTTTTTCAGAAGGCTGTTTCAGACAGCACTTTGAACAAATACAAAAGGATTAACCTGAAGTTTACTAAGCAAGTAGTTTGCATTAAATAGATGATTATGGAAAAAGAGAATATTGCAGTAGGATTAGACATTGGAACGACCAAGATTGTTGCCATGATTGGCAAGAAAAATGAGTATGGAAAGTTAGAAATTTTGGGTGTTGGAAAGTCCAAAAGTCTTGGCGTAGCTCGTGGTGTGGTAAATAATATTACACAAACCATCCAGTCTATTCAGCAGGCAGTACTTGAAGCGGAAGCAAATTCAGGCTATAAAATTAACGATGTGGTTGTTGGTATTGCCGGACAACACATTCGCAGTATTCAGCACACAGATTATGTGATTAGAAACAATCCCGAAGAAGTAATCAGCGGAAAAGATATTCAGTTGCTTATTGACCAGGTAAATAAATTGGCGATGCTTCCCGGAGAAGAAATTATCCATGTATTGCCACAGGAATTTAAAATCGACGGACAATCCGAAATCAAGGAACCAATCGGAATGTACGGCGGAAGGTTGGAAGCAAGTTTTCATGTTGTGGTTGGGCAGGCATCTTCTATCAGAAACGTTGGAAGATGTATCCAGAGTTCAGGTATCGAATTATCCGGATTGACATTGGAGCCATTGGCTTCGGCAGATGCGGTTTTGAGTCAGGAAGAAAAAGAAGCCGGTGTTGCGTTGATTGATATTGGTGGCGGAACAACGGATTTGGCCATTTTCAAGGATGGAATCATCCGTCACACAGCAGTAGTTCCTTTTGGTGGAAATGTGATTACAGATGATATTAAAGAAGGCTGTTCAATCATTGAAAAACAAGCCGAATTATTAAAAACAAAATTTGGTTCAGCGTGGCCAGGTGAAAATAAAGACAACGAAATTGTTTCTATTCCGGGATTAAGAGGAAGAGATCCAAAAGAAATTTCTTTGAAGAACTTGTCAAAAATAATTCATGCCAGAGTAGTAGAAATTATCGAGCAGGTTTTCACCGAAATAAAAGCTTACGGACACGAAGATCCACGCAAGAAATTGATTGCCGGTATCGTTTTAACCGGTGGTGGTTCACAATTGAAACATATTAAACAACTGGTAGAATACATCACCGGAATGGACACCAGAATTGGGTATCCAAACGAGCATTTGGCAGGCAATTCAAGCGAAGAAATTTCAAGTCCACTATTTGCAACAGCAGTTGGACTGGTTATGAACAGCATTGAAAATAATTCGAATAGCGCATACAAGATTGAATTAAAAGAAGTGGAAGCATTACCAAAACAAGCCGTTTTTCAGCCAGTAGAAGAAAAAATAGAA
>JAYURX010000376.1:0-3220 GCA_043755965.1 Flavobacterium sp.
AGGGAACTCAAATTTGAGCTTACGGGAAATATGAATCGCTATGTTTGGAGCCTGGATAACAAAGTGGTTTCGGAATCTGACAAAATCCTGATTAAAAAAGGAGAAATTTTACGGATTGTTTTGCATAACAATTCCATGATGCGCCATCCAATGCACTTGCACGGTCACGATTTTAGGGTCATTAATGGTCATGGTGATTTTGCGCCTTTAAAAAACATCATCGACATCATGCCGATGGAAACTGATACCATTGAATTTGCAGCAAGCGAAGACGGCGGCGACTGGTTCTTTCACTGTCATATTCTATATCATATGATGGCTGGTATGGGTAGGGTTTTTAGTTATGAAAATTCACCACCCAATCCGGAAATACCAAACCCTAAATTAGCGCAGCGAAAATTATTTGCTGATGACAGGAGATTTCATTTTATGGCAGAAAATGATTTTGCCACTAACGGAAACGACGGCATGGCCATGCTAAGCAACACACGTTGGAGCATTGGCACAGAATGGCGATTGGGCTACAATGACCATCACGGTTACGAAATAGAAACGCATATTGGTAGGTATATTGGCAAAATGCAATGGTTAATGCCATTCATTGGTTTCGACTGGAGATACAGAAAAATGGAAGACGGCGAAATGGAAGAAAACCTTTTCAATCAGTCCAATACCAAAGACAATCGATCCGTATTTAGTGCAGGTTTTGAATATACTTTACCAATGTTGATAAAAGCACAAACTGAGGTTTTTACTGATGGTAATTTCAGGTTTCAGTTAGAACGTATGGACATCCCAGTTTCTAAAAGAGTAAGATTGGATTTGATGTGGAATACAGATAAAGAATACATGGCAGGATTGCGATACATCATCAAAAGAAATTTTAGTGTCAGAACACATTACGACAGCGATATGGGATTTGGAGTTGGTTTAAATTTGAATTATTGAATATTCTACTCAAAAAAACTTCCTAATCGGCACAGTTGTGTTTGGGTTTTTTATGAATCTGGAATAGGAGCGAAATTTTATAATATAAAAAATTAGTATGGAAGTTTCCATTGAAAGTAATGTAAAAAAAGTCAAGATGCTGCCTCTGGCAATAGCAGCAGTTCTTTTTTGTATACTATTGAATTATCCTCTTTTTGAAAACCAACAGGCACAAAAAGCTCTTGCGTTACTGGTCGGGGTTGCTATATTATGGATTACTGAAGCTATTCCACTTGCGCTGACAGGATTAATGATACCCGTTGTGGCTACGTTACTACATCTCGTTCCCTCTGGCAAAGCCTTTAGCGAATTCGCACATCCAATTATCTTTTTATTCATGGGAGGTTTTGTTCTCGCAGGTGCCTTAACCCGACACGGAGTAGACAAGCTTTTGGCCCACAAACTAATTGCGTTAGCCAAGGGAAATTTTTATAAGTCCGGAATCCTTTTAATGTTGGCTACTTCGCTGAGTGCCTGTTGGGTGAGCAATACCGCTTCAACAGCGATGATGATACCTATGGGATTAGGATTGCTGGCGTTATTAAAAAAGGACATAGTTACCGCAGAATCAAAATTTTTAATTCTCGGCATAGCCTATTCTGCTAATATTGGCGGCGTAATAACCATGGTTGCTTCGCCACCTAATGCCATTGGTGCTGCCATCCTGGGCTTGTCATTTTCAGAATGGCTAAAATATGCACTTCCCGTCTTTTTGATTACTTTTCCTGTTATGGTCATCCTATTGACCCTATATTTCAAACCTGATAAAAAGATTAAAATTGATGAATTAATTGTTGTAAAAAATATAAACGCACCAAACAAAACCCTGGCTACAATATTTATTTTTACGGTAACATTATGGGTATTGGATAGTGTATTGTCACCACTTTTAAAAATAGCCGATAACTTTAGCTCATTTGTAGCAATAGCAGCTATTTTACTCATTTTTATCACACGCGTTTTAAATTGGAAGGAAATAATCAAGGCCATTCAGTGGGATGTTGTGTTGCTCTTTGGTGGCGGTCTCACACTGGGAATGTTAATTGACCAAAGTGGGCTAGGCATTATATTAGTAGGTCATGTAGCGAATCTAATAACTGTCGTGCCTTTGTTTCTTTTTCTGTGGATCATTGTACTTTTCAGCATCATAATGACCGAGTTTATGAGCAATACTTCCAGCGCTGCCTTGATTTTACCATTGCTTTTTACCTTAGCCAATCAATTAGATGTCAATCCAATAATACTGGTATTTCCTGCTACAATAGCTGCATCTTATGGCTTTATGCTCCCTGCCGGTACCCCTCCTAATGCAATGGCTTTTGCCTCGGGGTCGGTTCCTCAGAAAGATATGATGAAAATCGGTTTGGTACTGAACTTCATTTTTTCACTTATATTAACTGTCTTTTTCTACCTTATATTTAGATATATGTTATAAAGGTTCTTCAGAAAGCAAGGCGTCCAATCTAATTGCTGAAATAAAAATCTAGCGCCCACAATTCCTGCTGCAAAAAACCTTATGATTCTGATTGGGCTTATAATTTATTCCGCAACCTGAAGGTCAATCTTAAACTTGCCACTATATGGATTCTCCGCCATTAACGAATGACCAATGATTAACGTGTGCTGGCCGGTTTGTCTGAGTACCAGCGCTACATCTTTTCCAAATGGTCCATCGGCAGTTTTATCGGGAAACAGGATTTGGCTAAAGCGTATGTTACCATCACCCTTTAGCGGCGTAATAACCGCATATAGGTTTCCTGTATCCTCATTGCTAAACTTTACATAAATTCGTGGATGTAGGGAATCAATTATTCCAAGGGCGCTGTAGATTCCGTTCTCATCCTCCATCGCCATGGTGATGGTATCAAGCCGTTGGTCATTAATATGCTTATCCTCGTCAATAGGTTTTGCTCTGGCAATAATATCGATACTATTTCCCGGAACGGTTTTGCCATTCTCTCTCGGACTGCAGGAGAACGCCAGAAATGCAACTGATATGGCTATCAAAGTTTTCATTTTCCCGAAGACTGCATTTTTATAGTAGGTTGGATGATACTTACCTTATTCCCTTCGGTATCATAAAAGGAAACATACAAGCCGTGGCCCTTAATCTCTACCGGTGCGCCAAGCAGCGTTCCGCCGGCTGCTGTGATATGATCCATTGCCTCAAGGATGTCCTCAACGCCAATTACCAAAGAAGGATATTGATCGGGCGTTTCTTCATTTTTAGGAT
>JAYURX010000377.1:0-3219 GCA_043755965.1 Flavobacterium sp.
TATATATTTGTCGAACATTATGGGGGATTAGCTCATTTGGCTAGAGCGCTTGCCTGGCAGGCAAGAGGTGGTCGGTTCGAATCCGATATTCTCCACGAAAAAACCTTAACAATTGATATTTAGATTGTTAAGGTTTTTTATTTTAGCTCATATTTAGCCCATAATTTATATAGTGATGCAAAATTTAAAGATATTTAAATAATGCAATAGCTATAAATAAGTAGCCTATAAAAGTTAGAATGAATTTTATATAGTAGATAGTATATAATATGCGTTTCCTCCAAGGCTCTGAAGTTACTTCAGTTGAATTAGTATTTCCAGCTTTAATTTTAGAGTTATAAAATGTAATCCAAAGGACGCCTCCTAAAAGATATTGAAAAAAATCAAATATTAAAGCAACTGATATTAAAAAAAGAGGATAAACAAATGATGAGCTAGTTATTACGATTCCATTAGTTGTAGTTATAATCCAAATTATACCAATACCGGCAAAGTTTATTTGTCTAGCAATAACGCTTGCCTTTTCTGTGTATGTATGTGATCTTTCTTTAAATTTACTTAATTCCATAATTAAATTTGAATTAACGGTCCTGTATCGTCGTCACCAATCAAATTATTGCTTGGCTTAAACTTAACAACTTTTTTAGAAGCTATTTTAATTGTTTTACCCGTTATTGGATTTCGACCTTCCCTTGGGCCTCTTTTAATGGTTGACCATGTTCCAAAACCAGTTAAGGAAACTCTATTTCCTTCTTTTAAAGTGTTGCTTACGCTAGATAAAATTGTATTAAGAACAATTCCGGCTTGCTTAACTGAAATGCCTGAATCATCAGAAATTTTCTTTATTAACTCGGCTTTATTCATTTTTATAAAGTCTTGATTTTTAATTAGCTAATATAGGAAGATAAATATTAAATTAAGACGGAAAAAATCCATCATTTTTAGTTAATAAGTATATTTAGTAAAAATCCGTCTTGTTTAAAACGAGCTGTCTTTTTTATTTCTCACTCTTTAAATCCTCGGCTGCTTTCTCAAGCTCCGCGTACCAATCTTCGCCAAATCGTCTAATCAAAGCTTCTTTTACAAATTTATACACCGGTACTTCAAGTTCTTTCCCTAATAAACATGCGGGATTGCAAATGTCCCAACGGTCATAATTGACAGCGGCAAACTCGGTAAAATCTTTTACACGAACCGGATATAAATGGCATGAAACCGGTTTTTTCCAATCAATTATTCCTTGATTATACGCTTGCTCAATACCACAAAGCGCAGTTTTACCATCAAAAATCACATACGCGCAATCTTTGTTATCAATTAGTGGTGTTTCCAAATCCTGATCGGTTCCCACAACCCATGTCCCAAGTCTTTCAATAACTTCGATGCCTTCCTTACGCAGAAACGGTTTTATTTTTGGATAAATTTCTTCCAAAATTTTAGTTTCGTCTTTTGTCAAAGGCGCTCCGGCATCACCATCCACACAGCAAGCGCCATGACAAGCCGAAAGATTACAAACAAAATCTTTTTCGAGGATGTCTTCAGAAACGATGGTTTTGCCTAATTGAAACATTTATGAGATTTAGGATTTAGCACTAAGGATTTGGGAATTTAAATTCTTCGCAAAAATAACCAATTTAGATTTGGGATTTGGAATTTCCATTTTGGAATTTAGTACTTTTGAAAAAAGAAATTTATGAACATAGATTTTAGAGAAATAGCCACAGCCACAATGGTGCTTTTCGCGGTAATAGATATCGTCGGCAGCATTCCTGTGATTATTGGTTTGAGAACAAAATTTGGCCATATTCAATCGGGAAAAGCGTCGTTAGTTTCCGCGGGAATTATGATTGCGTTTCTTTTTGTGGGCGAGGAAATCCTGAAACTGATTGGCATTGATGTAAATTCATTTGCTGTAGCCGGTTCGTTTGTGTTGTTCTTTTTAGCGTTAGAAATGATTTTGGGAATTCGCTTATACAAAGACGAAAAAGCAACTTCCGCTTCGATTGTTCCTATCGCGTTTCCTTTGGTTGCCGGTGCAGGAACGATGACAACATTACTGTCGTTGCGTGCAGAATTTCAATCGATAAACATAATTGTGGCCATACTTTTGAATATTATTTTGGTGTATTTCGTTTTAAAATCCTCAGGCAAAATCGAAAAATTGCTTGGCGAAAATGGTTTGAGCATCATCAGAAAAGTTTTCGGTGTGGTTCTTTTGGCGATTGCTGTTAAATTATTTGCGGCTAATGTTAAAGGTCTATTTGTGTAAAGCCAAATTTTAGTATTTTTGTTCCCTAAATGTATTTCATGAAAATTTTCACCAGCATACTTCTTTTTATTGCTATTGCGCTGATAATAGTAAATGTTTTTCTTCTTGATTTTAAAAAACCATTTGAAGGCAACAGCATGATTGCTTTGATTGGTATTGTAGCTTCTTTTTGTGCCGTCTTTATTCTTGTGATTTTTAGAATGTCTAAAAAAATCGAAGAAAAACTAAAAAACTAATTTTTCTAAAATTCCAAATAACAGAAGTCAAATTTCAAATAAATTTCAATATTTAAAAAACAAAGAATTGGAGTTTTATGATTTGAATTTTTGGTGCTTAATTGTAATTTGGTTTTTAATAATTTGTAATTTCTAAAACTATGTATGACGTGTTAATTATTGGTGGTGGTGTTTCCGGTCTGTCATGTGCTTTGGTTTTGGGTTCGGCTCACAAAAAACCGTTTGTGCAGAATAAAAAAATTGGAATTATAACACATCAAAAAACATCTTCGCTTCAGGAAGCTATATTTTACAATGCTTATGGCGTTCCTTCGGGGAAGTTGGGTTCAGAGTTATTGACCGAAAGCGTTAATCATTTGCAACAGCTATATCCTCAGGTAACTCAGATTGAAGGCGAAAAAGTATTGAAGGTTGCAGGCGAATTTCCAAATTTTACGGTTATAACCAATAAAAATTCCTATCAGACTAAAAGCATTGTGGTTGCAATTGGCTATTCAAACACTTTTGACATAGAAGGTTTGCTACAGTATGTTGAGCCACACAAAAAAGCGCTGGCAGAAAAGCAACGAATTCAACTTAAAAATGAAGACCACAAAGTAGCCGAAGGAATTTATGCAGTGGGAACGCTTGCCGGTTGGCGCAGTCAGTTAGCCATAGCAGCCGGAAGCGGTGCAGCTGTTGCTACCGATATATTGACTTTATGGAATAATGGGG
>JAYURX010000378.1:0-7548 GCA_043755965.1 Flavobacterium sp.
ATTCAGCCAATGTAACACTGATTGGTTTTAGTCAGGGTTCCATTTTGAGTTATGCTGTCGCATTATCATATCCTGAAAAAGTACAACGTTTAGTCGCCATGAGCGGTTATTTGAATACAGAAATTGCAATAAGTGATTTTAAAGGCAATGATTTCACTAATTTGAAAATTTTTGCTTCACACGGAACAGTTGATCAAGTCATTCCCGTTGAATGGGCGCGAAAATCGATACCAGTAATAGAAACTTTGGGTATTCCGGTTGTCTATAAAGAATATCCTGTTGGACATGGTGTTGCACCGAAAAACTTCTTTGATTTTAAAAACTGGTTACAGTCATAAAAAAAGGTCTTAAAATTTAAGACCTTTTTTGTTATTGTTCTGTATCCGTTTCTATTTCCTTTTTTCCTATCTCACTATCACCGGAAAACATAGTTACGGCTCCTTTTTTAAGGACATAACCTTTCCAGGGAACGAGTTGCCAATCTTTTAAAACCCATGGTTTACCTTTAGCTTCTCTGTTTAAAACAATAGAAGCGGTATCCTTTGGAAGAAAAACTTCAGCCTGACTGGCATCTTCGTTAAACAACACATAAGCGCTCAGTGTTTCGTCTTGGTTACCTGGTTTATTTGTTGGATTTAACTGAATCCCGGAAAAGCCTTTTACACATTCTTTATTCACTTTGGACCAGACAAAACCGGCAGAAGCCAGGCAACCATTTTCGTCTTTGTCATTAACGATTGTCGAGTCTTTAGTAGTTGCAGCAACTTTCGGATTTTCATCTGTCTCGTCATTCTGATCGATTAATCTACAGGAACTAAGGATTAGTAATATCAGTATAAGTGTGGTGATTTTTTTCATATTTGATTAATGTTAACTACTAATTTAAAGCGGCTGGGTATAAATAAGAATTCATTATTTCAAATGAAATACTGCCATTCTCTTCAACAAAATATTTCAACAACACTTCTCCCCATAGCTGTCCATTGCTGTAATCAGCAATAATCCACCTGTGGTTCAAAATTTTTACTTTGTTGATGATAAATTTCTGTTCTCCCATTTTGGCCTGATCTGTATATTTATTTCCTTCGGGACCGTCGTTATAACTTAAGAGAGCTTGCTTTACTTTTTCAGCAAAAGCCGGAACATCACTTAATTTGTTGCTTTCATATAAATAATTTTGTGCTCTGTCATTATTTTCCAAAGAAAACGTATTGGCATCATAGAGCTTGTCAGTCAAACTGGTTATGCTGTCAGAAAGCGATTTTGAATCTACTTTGTCTGTATCAACCACAACTGATTTTTGTTCACTACTTTCCTTTGATGTAAAATATTTATAAGTAAAAATATTCATCAGCACGGCAATAATAAAAAGATATAAAAACATTGATTTTTTCATAAACTAAAGCGTAATTTTTAAATTATCATAAGCCAGGAACACATTTTCCGGCAATCGATGTTGAACTTCCTCGTGAAAACCTAATAGATGGCTAATGTGTGTCAAATAAGCTCTTTCCGGTTTAACCAAATGTATAAAATCTAATGCATCCTGCAAACTAAAATGTGTTTGATGTGGTTCTTCGCGCAAAGCATTCACTACCAACACCTTTATGCCTTTTAGCTTTTCAATTTCAGTGGTATCTATAGTTTTTACATCGGTTAAATAGCCAAAATCCCCAATTCGATAACCAAAAACCTGAAGGCTTCCATGATTGACCTCTATCGGTGTAATTTGTGTTTCTCCTATTTTAAAATTCTCATTATTGTTCACAGCAAAAGTTTGAACTCCGGGCGCACCGGGATATTTATTTTCGGTTTCAAAAATATAATCAAACCGCCTATTAAGGTTTTCTAAAACCCGGGGATGGGCAAACACCGGAATGTCACTCTTTTGCTTAAAAAAAAATGGACGGATATCATCCAATCCAGCAGTATGATCAGCATGTTCGTGCGTAAAAAGTAATGCATCAAGCTTTGTGCAGCCTGAAGTCAGCATTTGCTGTCTGAAATCCGGCCCGCAATCAATGACTACTGAATTATCTTCCCAGATAACCCAAACGGAAACGCGTAATCTTTTATCTTTAGGGTCGGCACTTTTACAAACAGGATGATTACTTCCTATAACAGGAATACCTTGTGAAGTCCCGGTACCAAGAAAATAAACTTGCATAATAGCACGGTTTTTGATGTTCTTTTTTAAGTACTCATAAAAGTAATTTTTTTAATGGAAATAATTACAAAAATAGGAGTTAATTCTCTTTTATAAAAATAGGTATTTTAGTAACTTTGCAAAGTAGTAAACATTTTATGGATAGATTAGAATCATATTTAAAATTAAAAGGAGATAAAGTCATCGAGCCAGTTCCTTCATTGAAGGATAAAGCGATGAGAATAAACTTCAACGAAAATATCTACGGAACTTTTGCAGAGATTGGCGCTGGTCAGGAAACGGTAAGACATTTTTTTAGAGCAGGTGGTTCATCAGGAACCATTGCAAAAGCAATGTCTGCCTACGATAAAGATTTTAGTGACGCAATTTACGGTATTGAGGATGATGGTAGATATGTGACTGAAAGCCGTTTAAAAAACATGTTGAGTCACGAAGTCGAATTAATTGAAAAGCGATTAAGCAGAGACAAACATCCAAACAAAATGTTTTTCAGTTATGCTAATACCGTTTCCACTATTGATTTTGCGAAACAATTCAAAGGCCATGGTTGGGTTGGAATAAAATACCAGGTTGAAGCTGAAGAAGATTATAACGAAATAACATTACACATCCGTTTCAAAGAAAATGATGCCCGATTACAACAGGAAACTCTTGGAGTACTGGGTGTTAATTTGATTTTTGGTGCTTTTTATAAATATAATGATCCAAAAAAATTATTGCGTTATTTATATGACCATTTAGACAAAGACCAACTTGAGATTGATACCATTAACTTTTCCGGACCGCGTTTTGCCAATGTTGATAATCGACTGATGAGTTTACAGCTTGTTAAAAACGGCATGACCGATGCGGTAATGTTTGGTCCAGACGGTCAAAATATTCTTCCCGCTTCCATTCTATACAAAAAAAACATCTTAGCTCTACGAGGAAGTTTCCGTCCGGTTACTCAGGTAAATATGGACATGTATGAGAAATCGTTGAAAATGTTTTTGGAAGAAAGCAAAGTCGAAAAAGAGAATGCCTTAGTAGTTTTTGAAATTACCTTATCAAATTTACGTTCAGAAGGTGAAATTGATGAAAGAGATTTTATGGACAGAGCCGAGTTGCTGTGTTCGCTAGGTCAAACCGTAATGATTTCTAATTTTCAGGAATATTATAAAGTAGTCGAATATTTTGCAAGTTATACCAAAGCCCGAATGGGATTGGCTATGGGAGTAAATAATTTGATTGACATATTTGACGAAAAATACTATCGTCATTTAAGTGGTGGAATTTTAGAAGCATTCGGAAAACTATTCTATCGTGATTTAAAAGTTTTCTTATATCCAATGGAAGATGAAAACGGAGAAATTGTTACTTCTCAAAACCTAAAAGTGCATCCACGAATGAAAGAATTATACAAATTCTTTGCTTATAACGGAAAAGTAGTTGATATCACTGATTTTGATAAAGGACATCTCAAAATTTTCTCTCGTGAAGTTTTGAAAATGATCAGCACCGGAACTCCGGGTTGGGAAGAACTACTTCCTGAAGGAATTGCAGAAATTATAAAGAAACATCAACTTTTTGGGTATGACCCTAACAGAGTGTTGCAGAAAACTGTGTAAGTAAGTAATATATAAATGACAAATCCGGATTGTGAAAACAGTCCGGATTTTTTATATCAGTAAATCATGTAACCAACCGCTAAGATTCTGTAACACAAACATCGACGAAGAAGCTCAATTTTGTATTTACTAATAAATAAAATTAAAAATTATGGAAACTGCAAAAACAACCGATGTACTAAATGAACTGATAACTATAAACAACGATAGAATTGAAGGTTATCAAACTGCTTCAGACGAAACAGAAGAACAAGATTTAAAAGAACTATTTTCACAATTTATTTCTACTAGCCAAAAGTGCAAAAGCGAATTGGTAAGTGAAGTAAGCGGGCTTGGAGGAGAAATAGCGGAAGGCACTAAGACATCCGGAAAATTCTTCCGTGTTTGGATGGATGTTAAGGCAGCCATTACAGGAAAAGACCGTAAGGCGATTCTCGACTCCTGCGAATTTGGTGAAGACGTAGCTGTAGATACTTATGAAAAAGCATTAAAAGATGATTGGGAAGAATTGACATCAAAACAACAAAGCATGCTTAGAGCTCAGCTCTCAGTTATTAAAGCGGATCATGACAAAGTAAAATCATTGAGAGATGCTTTAGTAACTTCATAAGTATACCAACGAATTTGCTATGAAAAGGAAAAATTCCGATAGGTTTACACCATCGGAATTTTTTTATATAAATGCTTTATATCAGTATCTGGGCTGCGTGCTCCTTGGTCTTTACTGATGTAATTACTTCGTCTATTATTCCTTGTTCATTGATGACAAAAGTCGTTCTGTTGATTCCATCATACTCCTTTCCCATAAATTTTTTTGGTCCCCAAACGCCAAAGGCTTCAATGACTGATTTATCTTCATCTGCCAATAAGGGAAACGGAAGCTTAAATTTGGTTTTAAATTTGGTTTGCGCTTTGGCACTGTCAGCGCTTACGCCAATCAGCTCATAGTTATTGGCTTTAAAACGCTCAAAATTATCTCTCAAGTTACAAGCTTCAGCAGTACAGCTGGGTGTATTTGCTTTGGGATAAAAGAAAACTACTAACTTTTTCCCTGTATAATCTTCTAATTGGTGGAATTTATTGTCTTGATCAAATCCGGAAAATTCGGGTGCTTTATCTCCTTTTTGTAGTGTTGTCATTTTTTGATGTATAAGTTTTATAAATTTACGTTCAAATTTAGATAAAATGACCAATAAAGAGCGTGCAACATTTGTTATAAATACGTTAAAAGAGATATATCCCGAGGTTCCAATTCCTCTTAACCATAAAGATCCATACACTTTACTCATTGCTGTTTTGCTTTCGGCTCAATGTACCGATGTTCGTGTAAATCAAATTACCCCTATCTTGTTTGCTAAAGCGGATAATCCATATGATATGGCAAAACTTTCAATAGAAGAAATTAAGGAGATCATCCGCCCATGTGGACTTTCGCCCATGAAATCTAAAGGCATTCACGGCTTATCGGAAATAATAATTGCAAAGCATAATGGTCTTGTTCCGCAATCATTTGAAGCTTTGGAAGAACTACCGGCAGTTGGCCATAAAACTGCCAGTGTGGTGATGTCGCAGGCCTTTGACGTTCCTGCCTTTCCTGTTGATACTCATATTCACAGATTAATGTATCGCTGGAATTTATCTAATGGTAAAAATGTAGTTCAGACCGAAAAAGATGCCAAAGCTATTTTTCCAAAAGAGTTATGGAATGAATTGCATCTCCAGATTATTTGGTATGGCAGAGAATATTCCCCGGCGCGAGGCTGGGATATAGAAAAAGATCCAATTACGAAACTAATTGGGAGAAAATCGGTGTTGGCGGAGTATTATAAAAAAACATCCCGATAATTAATATCGGGATGTTTCTTAATTAGCAATGAGATCGAAATTAATATTACCAATCTTAACAATATTTAATGCACAAGAATATTGTAGGATTAAACGAATAGTTTCTTTTTTAGGTAACATTTTTTTTGGTGCTAATTTTCTTTTAGAGTAAAGTTTTGCCATATAAAATGAAGTTGGTTTTAGATGTTTATATAATAACGCAAAAAAGTGTACTTTATTATTTAAGAAGGCAAATAAATTTTATTTTTTTCTATAACCTTTCTTAAATTAGTAATTGCATATCGCATTCTTCCAAGAGTTGTATTAACGCTGACACCTGTAAGATCAGCTATTTCCTTAAAACTCATGTCTGAATAATAACGCATCATAATCACTTCTTTTTGATCATGAGGCAGTTTTTCAATTATCATTTTCAAATCAATATCTACCTGGCTTTTGATTAATTTATTTTCAATATCAAGAGCGTTATCTTTTATATTAGAAAAAATAGAGAATTCTTCTGTATCTCTTTTTAGAGGCATTTTTTTATCATTGCGGAATTTATCTACTATCAGATTACTGGCAATACGCAAAACCCAGGATAGAAATTTCCCTTCCTCATTGTAGAATTTTTTAGTTTTTAGCGTGTGAATTACTTTAAAGAAAGTTTCCTGAAAAATATCTTCCGTTAAATCTCTATCTGAAACTTTGGAAAAAATATATCCATAAATTCTTGATTGGTGTCTATCAATTAATAAAGCAAGAGAATTCTCATCGCCAGCGATGTAGTTATTAACTAATATTGCATCAGAAAGAGTTGATTTAGCCATAATATTACCTTTTAGTAAGGGTTAAAAAAGAGATTTTTTAATCTAAAAAGTAATTTTTTGTATAGGCAAATGCTGTTTGAGAGTTATTATTATACAAATTTAACATATTTTTAATTTAAAAAACAAATTAAATTCAAAAAATAATAAAAATCTATAAATTATTATTGATACACTTTTACATAATCAATTAAAAATTCTTGCGGAAAGATAGAATCATCAATGATATCTCCCCCAAAATTACCTCCTACTGCAACATTGATGATAAAATAAAAAGGGTGGTCATATGGCCATGTATTTTCATTTTTTTCGCTAGGAGCAAAAATATAAACTGATTGATTATCTACAAAGAATTCTATTTTATCCTTTGTCCAATCCATTGCATATAAATGAAATCCATTTTCTATATCTTTAATTTCTGTTTTTTTTGTATTAATTGTATTACCATGACTATCTTGAGTGTGCAAAGACGTAAATACTTTGCCAGGTTCTCGACCAATATATTCCAATATATCAATTTCACCACATTTTGGCCATCCTACAGTACCTATATTAGATCCCAACATCCAAAATGCTGGCCATATTCCTTTTCCTATTGGAATTTTAGCTCTCACTTCTATTCTTCCGTATTGAAATTCTTTTTTGCCAGCAGTAGTAATTCGAGTAGAAGTATAGCCATTTTTCTCTTTGTTAATTTTAATTGCTAAGTTTCCATTCTCTATAAAATGATTTGTTTTAGTATATATTTGCTTTTCATTATTACCCCAACCACATATATTAGGACAACCATCTCCAATTTCAAAATTCCAGGTTTCTTCATTCAATTTTTTGCCATTGAAATCTTCTAACCAAACCAATTTTCTCTCTTGTTGAGCCAAGCAGTTAAAAGCAAATAATATTAATACAAAATATTTAATCATTTTTTATTCAAATTTAAAATTAGCATCTAGAGTTTCAGAAGAATTTCCTCCTATAAAAACCTTGAAATCACCTGGTTCTGTTTCCCATTTATTATTAGCAGTGTAGAATTGTAGCATTTTTTCATCAATTATAAACTCAATCTCTGACTCTTCATTTGGGCTTAATTCAATAATTTTGAAACCTTTTAATTCTTTCACTGGTC
>JAYURX010000379.1:0-3193 GCA_043755965.1 Flavobacterium sp.
GTCGTCTTCGTTAAAATAGGCATCTTCGTTTGGACCATAGTACAATCCGTAACCTGCACCATATTTGTCCTGGTATTTAATAAAAGTAGTTTTATCAACACTTCCTACAACCACTTCACTTGAAACGGTAACACCCATTCCTTTTTTGCCTGCTTTCCCTCTTTTAGTAGTAATCATCAAATCCCCATTTCCCGCTTGGAATCCATAAAGTGCACTTGCTGCCGGACCTTTTAAGACGTTAATCGACTCAATATCGGCCGGGTTAATGTCCGAGGCCGTACTACCATAATCGAAAGACGTTCCTCTACCTGTTCTTTGGCTTGTTGAGTTAGTATTTGAATTGTTAACAGGAACACCATCAATAACGATAAGCATTTGGTTTCCACCTGTTAAGTTTCTAACACCTCTTCCGACAACATCTGTAGAACCTCCGAAGTTATTGTTTCTTCTGACTTGAACTCCGGCAACTTTACCAGATAAATCGTTTAAGATGTTTCCGCCAGTACCACCAACATTAAGGTCAGAGCCTTTTACTTCTTGTGTTGCATAACCAAGAGACTTCTTTTCCCTTTTTACACCAAGAGCGGTTACAACTACGCCTTCGAGCTCGACAGCGTCTTCACTCATCTTAGGATTAATTGTTGCTGATGAAGCCACAATTTCTTGGGATTTCATACCAACAAAATTAAAGATAAGTGTTTGCGATGGGCTTGCGTTAATGGAATATTTTCCATCAATGTCTGTTTGAGTACCCGACGTAGTTCCTTTTACGAGAACATTTACTCCAGGGATTGGTAAACCTCCGTTGTCAGTAACAACTCCAGTAACAATCCTTTCTTGTGCAAAAGAGATTTGCACCAACAACGCTATAAAAAGCGTCAAGAATCCGTTTAACTTTGTTTTCATTTTTTATTTGATTATAATTAGTATTTCAAAAGTCCAAAATATTTATCATAAATCCTAATGAATAGTTAAAATGCCGTGTTAAATTTTGTAAAAAGTGGAAATTATATAACATAACTCAGTAATTATAGAAAATCGCCTCAGAATTCGCAACCAACAATCGATGGACTACACGTTTTATAACCATAAATTGAGAACTTAAGCATTAAAAACTTGCTTTAAAACTGATATGTACAATCGAGTTTGAAAGTTTTATGGCCTGTTCATTCGTGCTTCCGTTAGCGTAGACGATGTTAAAAAGTCCATTTTTAGTGGATAACCCAAAGCCAAAACCCAAACCGAGAAGGTTTTGATTACTGTCTGAGGTTTCATCTTGAAGATGTCCATAATCAATAATCGAATGAACATAAAGGTTAGAAGTAAGTACATATCGATATTCAGACAGAATTGAACTGAACAAATTTCCCTGTAAACTATTTTCGTTAAAACCCCGAATAGAATTTATTCCTCCAAAGCGTTGTAACTCGTTTACGATGTAGCTGCCGCTTTGAAGATAAAAATTTTGAGATTTAATATTTACGATGTTTTTCTGATTTAAATAGATATTGTGTTTTATGAACAAACTTCCGAAAAACTGATTATCAGAGATTAGTTTGGTGTCTCTTTTGCCTGTGCCTATTTTTAAATCAAAAGAAGTTTTTTCGGGAAAAAGGAAGTCATCATTTTTAAAATCGATATATTCTAATGCCGCGGTTAAATACGAATTATTAAAATCACTTAAGGCGGTAGAATTCACATTCTGAATATCGCTCGACTCTGTGGATTGATACCCAAGATACAAACGGGTGTTGTAATTAAAAAAATAGCCCAAATTGATGGCAGTTTTTGTGTTCTGAAAAGTGCTGTCCTGTTTGAATATATTTAATTCTGCTTTTATTCCTAACGGGCTTTTAAAAATATACGGCAGTTCAACGCCAAGATTAAATGTTTTTTGGTCCTGACCGTCGCTTTTCCAATATAAGGATAATTTTTCTCCTGAATTCAAAACATTGTTCAATAACAAATCCAAATAGCCGCTGAAAACGACTTTCTTGGTTTCGTCGTTGGTGAAGCCTACATAACCGTCAAAAGCATTTGGCTTCGTTTTTTCTAAATAGACATAAATTTTGGTGGAGTCTTTTGTAAAAAGAATTTCGGGATATTTACTTTGCTTCACAAATCGGAACTTTTCAAAATCATTGTAGAGCTTATCTAAATTCTTTTGATTAAAAACCTTATTGCGATATAACCGGACGATATTTTTTTTATGCCCTTCAGGAAATTTATCATAACCGTTAATCACAATGTCGTTTACTTGTCTTTTAATTTCTGTTGTAATTGATAAGTCGGCAGTCAGAATATCTTTTGATTTTTGAATATTCACAAGCTTTACTTTCGCCATTGAGAAACCATTGCTTTCCAATTTTTTTAAAGTTGCATTTAAAAAGGGCTCGGTTTCCTCGTAAGGAAGCGTTAAGGTGTCATTTTTTATGCTGTAATTCCCAGCTATATTTTCTTGTGAATTTATACCTATATATATGCGCGCATAATTTATTTTATTTCCAAGGCTGTATTTGAAGCTAAAAGTAGAGTCGTTGGGCTTTAAATTTTCCGTAAGCTGACTTTCCAAATAGCCTTTTTTGGTAAGCTTTTCCAAAAACAAATTATTTTCATCTAAGATTGATTTGGCATTTTTGTGTTTCAAAACATAGCCAATACTGTCTATAATTTTCGTCTCTCTTTCGCTTTGCCCGATAATTTTTAGATGGAATTCCTGAGCAGAAATGTTTCCGCTGATGATAATTATGAAAAAAAAGAGAAAAATCTTTTTCAAATGCTCATATTGTTTGCTTCAAAATAACGCAAAAAATCTGTTTTTATTGTTGTTAATCATTGCGAATAACAATTTGTTTGAAATAGCCATTCGCGGAGCCTCAATTTTTAAAAGCATTAAGCTGTTTAATGGCTATTCTTTATCTCATTAAAAGACAAATATTTAATTGATAAAAAAATTAATTAATTACGATTTGTTTCATTAAAAATAATTACTACATTTGCAACCCCTAAAAAAGCGGGATTTTAATAAATAAAAGAAAAATTAGTATTTAATTATGCCAACAATTCAACAATTAGTAAGAACAGGAAGAACTCAGATCACTAAGAAGAGTAAATCGGTTGCTTTAGATTCTTGTCCTCAAAGAAGAGGTGTTTGTACGCGTGTTTACACTACTACTCCAAAAAAACCAAACTC
>JAYURX010000380.1:0-3185 GCA_043755965.1 Flavobacterium sp.
AGGCGAAGCCGAACGGTGCGAAGCAAATTCAAGAATAAATTTGACCGCCGAAGATTCCCAGCCTTGAATTTTTGCTTCTTTTGTTTCAAGACAAAAGAAGATAAAGAAACAAAAATCGCGCTCAAAAGGCGGGATTTTTTATAATAAGTATTTGAGATATTAAATTCCAAAAGCTGCTTTTACTTTATCTACAAAGTCTAATTTCTCCCAAGTAAACAATTCAACAGTAACCGTTTTTGGAGCACCATTCGGCAATTGGAACGTTTTGGTAACCGTTTCCGGTTTTCTTCCCATATGGCCATACGCAGCTGTTTCACTATATATAGGGTTTCTCAATTTCAAACGTTGCTCAATAAAATACGGACGCATATCGAAAATGGCTTCCACCTTTTTGCTGATTTCTCCATCAGTTAGATTAACTTTTGAAGTACCATAAGTTACCACATTGATTGATGTTGGTTTTGCCACACCAATGGCATACGAAACCTGTACTAAAACTTCCTCACATACACCCGAAGCCACTAAGTTTTTTGCAATATGACGCGTTGCATAAGCCGCAGAACGATCCACTTTACTCGGGTCTTTTCCGGAGAAAGCACCACCACCGTGAGCGCCTTTTCCGCCATACGTATCAACAATAATTTTTCTTCCTGTCAAACCTGTATCTCCGTGTGGTCCACCGATAACGAATTTTCCTGTTGGATTAATGTGATAGGTAATATTGTCATTAAACAAATGAGCATATTGAGGGTATTTTGCTTTAATTCTTGGAATTAAAATAGATACTAAATCGCTTTTAATTTTTGCTAACATTTCAGCTTCAGGAGCAAAATCATCATGCTGGGTAGAAATTACGATAGCATCAATTCTAACCGGTTTGTTATCATCAGAATACTCTAAAGTTACCTGAGATTTCGCATCCGGGCGTAAATATTTAATTTCGTTATTTTCTCTTCTTAGATTCGCTAGTTCAATTAACAATGCATGGGATAAATCCAAAGCCAATGGCATGTAATTTTCAGTCTCATTTGTTGCATAACCAAACATCATTCCCTGGTCACCCGCACCTTGCTCTTCTTTGCTGGCTCTGTCTACACCTTGATTAATATCGGCTGATTGCTCATGAATGGCTGATAGGATTCCACAAGAATCCGCTTCGAACATGTATTCGCTTTTAGTATATCCAATTTTACGAATTACTTCTCTTGCAATTTGTTGAACATCTAAGTAGGTGTTTGATTTTACTTCTCCGGCAAGAATTACCTGGCCAGTAGTAACCAATGTTTCGCAAGCCACTTTTGATTCCGCATCAAATGCCAAAAAGTTGTCAATTAATGCATCAGAAATTTGGTCTGCAACTTTGTCTGGATGTCCTTCACTCACTGACTCCGACGTAAATAAATAAGCCATAACTATACTTAGTTTAAAATTAATGTTAAACGAAAAAAGAGAAATTATAACTAAGTGCTAAAGAAGGAATGCTGCTTTAGCATTTTTTAACGAGGTTGCAATCAGTTCAAATTTTTCCTCCTATTTTTCGAGTGCAAATGTATAAAATCAAATTGAATTTCAAATTATTCTAAACTTTTTTTTGATAATTAACACATCGTTGTGAAGCTTATTTTTTTATTTTCCGAAAAACTGTTGCAAAATAAATTTCTATGCCTTTACTTTGCACCGTTCATAAACTTATTGTTTGTTATCACGAAAGCTTGAGGGAATAGACCCGATGAAAGCTTAGCAACCCTTTGCCAAAAGAAGGTGCTACATTCTAGTCTTTATGCTGAATTTATTTCAGCATCTCGACAAAGATAACCCCGAGAATTTCTTCTCACTTTCATTGATAACCTAATAATATATTGTCAGACTGAGCTTGTCGAAGTCATGAGCGAATGGCTTGCGATTTTTTGCAGTCCATATTCCCGCTTTCTGTGCTACACGGTAGCACTGCCAATCGGGGCTAGATTATAAACTTTGTGTATCTCTGGGCTTCTCCGTGAATCTCTGTGAAATTATTAATTATGTCAAAAATTCAACAAGCAATAAAAGAAAGAATTCTCGTTCTCGACGGAGCCATGGGAACCATGCTGCAACGCAACAACTTCTCCGAAGAAGATTTTCGAGGAGAACGGTTTAAGGATTTTCCACATCCGTTAAAAGGGAACAACGATTTACTTTCGATAACTCAACCCGAGGCCGTAAAGCAAGTCCACCGTTTGTATTTTCAAGCTGGTGCCGATATCGTAGAAACGAATACTTTTTCAGGAACAACCATCGGAATGGCCGATTATCACTTAGAGGATTTGGTTTACGAACTCAACTATGAATCGGCTAAAATTGCCCGTGAAGTTGCTGATGAGTTCACCGACAGACCTCGTTTTGTGGCAGGTTCAATCGGGCCAACAAACAGAACAGCTTCAATGTCGCCCGATGTAAACGATCCGGGATTTCGTGCCGTAACTTTTGACGATTTACGCATCGCCTACAAACAACAGGTGGAAGCCTTGATTAACGGTGGTTGCGACGTACTTTTAGTTGAAACAATTTTTGATACGCTTAATGCAAAAGCGGCGCTTTTCGCCATCGAAGAAGTAAAAGAAGAAAGAAATCTGGATATTCCGGTTATGGTTTCAGGAACCATTACCGACGCTTCGGGAAGAACTTTGTCAGGACAAACCGTAGAAGCTTTTCTTATTTCCATTGAACACATTGAATTATTAAGTATCGGATTTAATTGCGCATTGGGTGCCGACCAGTTAAAACCTTATTTGAAACGTTTGGCTCATAACACTCAACTTAATATTTCAGCACATCCCAATGCTGGTTTACCCAATGCTTTCGGACAATACGACCAAACTCCCGAAGAAATGCAGGCATTAATCAAGGAATATTTACAGGATAATTTAATCAATATAATTGGCGGTTGCTGCGGTACCAAGCCAGAGCACATCAAGGCAATTGCTGATGTGGCGAAGGAATTCAAACCAAGAAGATTAGAATTGGTTTAATGATTTCCTGCAAGGTTTTCAAAACCTTGTAGGTATTTAAAACAAAAAGAGACAAACCTACAAGGTCTTAAAGACCTTGCAGGATTATAAAAACAAAAATGTCAGAAACAAAATATTTAAAACTATCAGGATTAGAACCTTTGATAGTAACTCCGGAATCTAATTTCATAAACGTAG
>JAYURX010000381.1:0-3184 GCA_043755965.1 Flavobacterium sp.
ATCGAATTACACGCTTCGGGTATGCCGTACATCCGAACGCTAAACGCCAAAACAATTATTGATGAAATCGGCTTGTTTATTGGAGCGGCTTTGCTAATCACTTCGTTGATTTTCTTTTATTTTTTCCGTTCTTTCAGGGCAACGATGGCATCACTTTTTGTAGTGATCATCAGTGTGGTCTGGTCATTTGGAATTATTGGCGCGTTGGGCTACGAGATTACAGTATTGACTGCTTTGGTACCAACCTTGGTTATCGTAATCGGAATCCCCAATTGTATTTTCTTTATCAACAAATACCATCAGGAATATCACAAACATTCCAATAAGGCCAAAGCATTACAGCGTGTCATTACCAAAACCGGAACGGCAACTTTGATGACCAACATTACAACAGCAGTTGGTTTCGCAACGTTTATCGCAACCAATAATGTTTTGTTGAGAGAATTTGGGGTAGTGACTACCATCAATATTTTGGCTATTTATTTACTGAGTTTGCTGATTATTCCCATCTTCTTCAGTTATATTCCGCCTCCAATTCAGAGACACCTTGGGCATTTAGAACGTGAATCTTTGACTTCGTTTTTGAAATGGATTGTAAACACCGTGAAATACAACCGCATTGGTGTTTATATTACTGCTGTTTGTTTGCTTGTTTTTGGATTAGTCGGGATTCACGAAATCAAGGTTTCGGGAAGTATATTGGAAGATATGCCAAAAAAGGCCGCGTTTTATGATGATATCCGTTTCTTCGAAAAGGAATTTGACGGCGTGCTACCCTTGGAAATCATGGTTGACACCAAAAGAAAAAATGGTGGGATGAAGCTTTCAAATCTGAGAAAAATGGAAGAATTGGAACAAACGATTACAGATATTCCCGAACTTTCAAAACCATTGTCTATCGTAAATATTGCCAAGAGTTTTAATCAGGCGTATTATAATGGAAATCCGGATTTTTACACCTTACCATCATCACAGGAAGAAATATTCCTGCTGCCATATATCAAAAATTCGCTAAAGAACAACAATGACAATCAACTGAAAAGTTATATTACTTCGGATGGAAGTGTGGCGAGAATGACCACATTTATCAAGGACGAAAACGGCGAACGAATGGAAGCCATCGAAGCTCACATTCGAAACAAAGTCAACAAATTATTTCCTGAGCCAAGGTACGAGGTCATTATCACCGGTAAAGCATCCGTATTCCAAAAAGGAACTAAATATTTATTGAATAATTTGCTGTCGTCACTGTTATTTGCATTTTTCTTAACCGGAGCTCTGGTCGCCATTATGTTCCGATCCTTCAAGATGGTTTTGGTTTCGATTATCCCGAATTTATTACCCTTATTGATGACCGCCGGATTGATGGGCTTTTTGGGAATTCCGTTAAAGCCATCGACCTTATTGGTTTTCGGAATTGCTTTCGGAATGTCGGTCGATGATACCTTGCGCTTTTTGGCACAATACCGTATGGAATTGTCACGCAACGATTGGAAAATCAAGAAATCCGTTTTTGCCACATTTGAGGATGCCGGAATCAGTATGTTTTATACTTCCATTATTTTATTTTTTGGCTTTTCGGTATTCATGCTTTCGAGTTTTGGCGGTACCGTTGCTTTAGGCGGATTGGTCGCACTGACCTTATTCTTCGGAATGTTGTCTAATTTGGTTTTGCTTCCGTCGTTGGTTTTAACCTTAAATAAAAGATTGGCTAACGAACAGGATTTACCCGAACCAACTATTGATATCCTGGAACACACAGATGAGGATATTGACGAGCTCGAAATGAAAAATAAATAAATTATATTTGCACTCAATTGTCACTTTGAGCTTGGTCAAAGGATAAATTAAAAAATAATAGTTAAAAATGAAACATACAAAAGTTAAAAGCTTACTAAACAGCGAAAAAACGATATCAGCCGTAAATGCAAAAGGTTGGGTAAGAACTTTTAGAAACAATCAATTTATTGCGTTGAACGATGGCTCGACAATTAATAATATTCAGTGTGTTGTTGATTTTGAAAACACGCCAGAGGAAACCTTAAAAAGAATTACAACCGGAGCCGCTGTTTCGGTAACTGGTGCATTAGTAGAAAGCAAAGGCGCCGGTCAGAAGTATGAAATCCAGGTTTCTAAATTGGAAATTTTAGGGGATTCTGATGCTGAGAAATTCCCAATGCAACCAAAGAAACATTCGTTGGAATTCCTGCGTGAAAATGCGCATTTACGTGTTAGAACTAATGCTTTTGGAGCGATTATGAGAGTTCGTTCTGTTTTGGCATTTGCGGTGCATCAATATTTTCAGGAAAAAGGATTTGTATATGTAAATACGCCTGTAATTACGGGTGCCGATGCTGAAGGTGCGGGAGAAATGTTTCAGGTAACGGCATTGCCATTAGACAATTTGCCCAAAAACGAAGAAGGAAACATCGATTTCAAAAAAGATTTTTTCGGAAAGCAAACGAACCTAACCGTTTCCGGACAATTGGAAGGCGAAACTTTCGCGATGGCTTTGGGTCAGATTTATACTTTTGGGCCAACTTTTAGAGCTGAAAACTCGAATACTTCTCGTCACTTAGCTGAATTTTGGATGATTGAACCGGAAGTGGCTTTTAATGATTTGAATGACAATATGGATTTAGCAGAAGATTTTATCCAATATGTAATTAAATACACGATGGATAAATGCCAGGACGATTTGAAGTTTTTGGAAGGCCGTTTGACGGAAGAAGAAAAATCAAAACCACAGGCTGAAAGAAGTGAAATGTCATTGTTGGAGAAATTAAACTTTGTGTTGGAAAATAATTTCAAACGTGTTTCTTATACGGAAGCTGTTGATATTTTAAGGGATTCTACGCCAAATAAAAAGAAGAAATTCCAATACATCATCAACGAATGGGGTGCCGATTTACAATCGGAACACGAACGCTATTTGGTTGAAAAGCACTTCAAATGTCCGGTGATTTTGTTTGATTATCCGGCGAATATCAAAGCGTTTTACATGCGTTTGAACGAAGACGGAAAAACAGTTCGCGCCATGGATATCCTTTTCCCCGGAATTGGAGAAATCGTTGGCGGTTCTCAAAGAGAAGAACGTTATGATGTTTTGGTTGAAAAAATGAAAGCCTTAGGCATTGACGAAGAAGAACTTTGGTGGTATTTAGACACCCGAAGATTTGGTTCG
>JAYURX010000382.1:0-3181 GCA_043755965.1 Flavobacterium sp.
TGTATGTTCTAAACAATTACAGTTTGTATAACAAACCGAAAGAGATAGAAGATAAATCAACACCTAAGTTAAATCCAGTAGTTTTTTCAGCACCGTCTCCACCGTTGTCGTCAGACGAGTAACCGAAACCACCCCACTCTGCAGTAAGTGCAAAATCATTAGAAACAAAATAGTTCAACCCAAGAGGTACATTAATTCCGATAACTTTACTTTCAGTATCACCAAAACCAGCGTATTCTTCCTTAATTGAATCATAAGATAAATTACCTCCAATAGAAAGAGAGAATTGGCTTGCTGGAGTGAAGTAGTAACGAACTCCTGCAGCAACACCGAAACCTGTAGATTTAGCTTCAACGAAATCACCGTCGCCAGTTACGTCTACATAATCTTTACCCCCCATAAGATTCAATCTTCCTTCGATTGCAAGGTTATCAGTTACCATGTAACCTAAACCTGGAGATAATTCCCAACCGTCTTGTTTAAAATCACCTTGTTTAGTACTGTTGAATCCAGCGGCACCGCTTAAATACAAATCTCCGTTAGCGAAACCCATTCCACCACTAGAAACTTCTTTTGTGTCTTGTGCATTAGCAAACGTCAAAGCGAATACTGCTGCTACTGTTAAAATAATTTTTTTCATGTTTGTTTAATTTTAAAATTAATATGAACAAATTTATACGTAATCCTTTTCTATCAACGTAGCGCACTATTGCAGTTATCAACAATTTTATTAACAAAAAAAAGCTTTAACCTTTTATTTTCCAACGCTTTAAACCTATTTTAGGCTGTTAACAACGATATTCCGTTTTTAAAAATTTCTACATATTTAGCATTTGTGCGTTTTTATCCTATTAATAATTGCTGTTTTAAGTAAGACTAACTACTCTTTTAACCTGATTATTTATATTTTTACAGAAATAAATCTTCAAATGAGAATAATCATAATTAATGGTCCCAATTTAAACTTATTGGGAAAGCGGGAGCCGGAAGTTTATGGAAGTATAACTTTCGAAACTTTCTATGAAGAGTTGAAAAAAAAATACCCAAGTATATCCCTTTCGTACTTCCAAAGTAATATAGAAGGCGAGCTGATTGATAAAATCCAGGAGGTTGGATTTGCGTATGATGGTATTATTCTAAATGCTGCTGCTTATACTCATACTTCCGTTGGCATTGGCGATGCGGTAAAAGCCATTTCAACTCCGGTAATAGAAGTGCATATCTCCAATACCTTCTCTAGGGAAACTTTTCGCCATCAGTCCTTTATTTCACCCAATGCAAAAGGAATCATAATTGGTTTCGGGTTAAAAAGCTATGAATTGGCGCTGCAATCGTTTTTTTAGTTACACAGAGATACATAGAGAAAAAAGGAGATGCACAAAGAAAGTTGAAATCTCTGTGAATCTCAAAAAAAGAAAAACAAAAAGAAACTCCGTGAATCTCTGTGAAATTATTTTTGTTACACAGAGATGAACAGAGAAAAATAGAGATACACGGAGATTATGGAAATAAATGATTTAACAGAAAAAATAATTGGTTTAGCGATTGAAGTACATAGGCATCTTGGTCCAGGATTATTAGAATCTGCATATAAAGAATGTTTATTTTATGAAATTAAAAAACATGAAATTTATGTTGAAGCGGAAAAAGCTTTGCCATTAGTTTACAAAGAAATAAAACTGGATCAGGGATATAGAATTGATTTATTGATTGAAAATAAACTCATTATTGAACTAAAAACTGTAGAAGCTTTCACCGATGTTCACTTTGCACAAATTCTAACTTACATGAAACTAGGAAATTATTCTACAGGATTATTAATAAATTTCAATACTAAAATGCTAAAACAAGGAATAAAAAGATTTAGAATTTAATCTCTGTGAATCTCAAAAAAAACTCTGTTAATCTCTGTGTAACAAAAATAATTTCACAGAGACTCACGAAGAAAAAATAGAGATACACTGAGAAAATTAAACAAACTATAAATCTCCGTGAATCTCAAAAAAAAAAATTAAACTCTGTGAATCTCTGTGTAACAATAAAAATATGAAAAAAATTACGTCGCTCCTATTTCTGGTTATTTCTTTAAATTGTTTTTCCCAAATAAAGGGAACCGTTACCGACGACAAAGGAAATCCGTTAGCATTTGTAAACATCTTCGAAGAGAATACCTATAACGGAACCACTACCAATGACAAGGGAAAATTTAACTTAAATGTAAAAAGCGAAAACCCTACGATAATCTTTCAGTATTTAGGGTATAAAACCGTAAAACGATCCATTACAAAAAATCAATTCGCTGAGAATTTGATTATCTCTATGGAGGAAGAGAATATCACATTGAAAGAAGTGGTTATCAATCCAAAGGAAAATCCCGCGAATGAGATTATCCGCAATGCCATTAAAAATAAAAAAGAGAACTCCGAAAAGACAGCACGTTTCAAAGCCGACTTTTATTCCCGTGGCATCATCCGGTTGAAGGATGCTCCCAAAACGATCATGGGACAAAAGTTTGATTTTTTTGATGAAATTCTCGACTCAACCCGAAGTGGAATCATTTATCTGTCGGAAACAGTTTCTAAGATTACCTTTCAAAAACCGGATAAAATGAAAGAAGTCATTGTGGCTTCCAAAGTTAGCGGTAAGGACAACGGTTTTAGTTTTAACAATGCCGCTTCTGTGAATTTTGATTTTTATGAAAATTATCTTCCTTTTGAAATAAATGTCGTTTCCCCTATTGCGGATAATGCCTTCAGCTATTACAAATACAAATTTGAAGGTTCCTTTTTTACCGAAAACCTCCAGCAAATTAATAAAATAAAGGTCATTCCTCGTCGCGAAAACGAACCCGTGATGGAAGGATATATCTATATAGTAGATGACTCCTACTCTATTTATGCCACCGATTTATCCATAAAAGGAAATCAAATGCAATCGCCGGCTATAGATAACCTGACTTTGAAACAAAGCTTTAGCTATAATTCAATCAATAAGATTTGGGTGAAAAATACGCAGACGTTAGACTTTATGGCGGGACTGCTCAGCATTAAGGTCAATGGCCGGTTTACCTATGTGTATTCTAACTTTGAATTTTCCAACCAGTTTGAAAAGAAAACGTTTACCAATGAAATCCTGTCGTTTCAGGAAAATGCAAATAAAAAGGAAGATGTTTTTTGGGATA
>JAYURX010000383.1:0-3178 GCA_043755965.1 Flavobacterium sp.
ATTGGACAGATAAGTCCGATTAGAGAATGGACAACACCTTTAGTGGAATCGAGGGGTAATCCTTCATTACAGCCCCAATTTACGAACTCTTTTGAAGTAAATTATATCCGGATTGCAAAAATTGGTTCGATTACCAGTGGTGTATTCTACAGACAGATAAATGATGAAATTGGCAGAATCATTTATAAAAATCCGGACAACAACAGTCAGGATATCATTTCTTATGACAATTTTGATGACAACCATGCTCTAGGTGCTGAAGTTTCTGCGAATCTGAAATTAACCAAATGGTGGTCCGTAAATGCCAGCAGTGATGCCTACTTCAAAACAGTAAGGGGAACAGTTCAAAATGCAAATTCAGGAGAGCAGGAAAGAGCGGAAGCCGATGTAGTGATATTCAACGCCAGGATGAACAACAATTTTACAGCAACAAAAAAATTGCGATTTAATCTATTTGCAATGTACAGAGGAAAAGACTTAGGCCTGCAATTTGAAAGAAAACCAATGTATAAAATGGATATTGGTTCAACTTATACCATTCTAAAAGGAAAAGGAAGCATCACAGCCAGAGTAAATGATGTTTTTGAAACGATGAATTTTGCATTTGACGGAAACATTCCTTATCGTCAGACCGGGGCGTTTTATTGGGAAAGCCAAACATTTTACATAGGGTTCAACTTTATGTTTGGTGGTGGAAAAAACAGTGCCTTACAAAGAAAACAACGCGACAGTAACGAGACCCAAGGTAGCGGCGGATTATTATAAAAGTTTTATTTGAATTTAGTTGTTTGAGAAAGCCATCCGTGAAAAGATGGCTTTTCTATTTATACATTACCATTTAATAATGGCACTTGCCCATGTAAATCCACTCCCAAAAGCGGCTAAAACAATTGTGTCGCCTTTCTTTATTTTTCCTTGTTCCCAGGCTTCAGTCAAAGCAATTGGAATAGAAGCTGCTGTGGTATTCCCGTACTTTTGAATATTATTAAAAACCTGATCATCACGTAACCCAAATTTCTTTTGGATAAACTGTGAAATTCTCAAGTTCGCCTGATGCGGAATCAACATATCAATATCAGAAACCTGTAAATTATTGGCTTGCAACCCTTCGTTGATTACTTCACTAAAACGAACCACGGCATGTTTGAAAACAAATTGGCCATTCATATAGGGAAAATAACTTTCATCATCGGGATTGTTTTCAGCTAGAATATCGGTAATCCATCTTCCTCCCATACCCGGCGCTAAAACTGCTAATTCTTTGGCGTGCTCTCCTTCCGAATGCAAATGGGTTGAAAGAATTCCACTATCGTCATTGCTTCTGCTCAAAACAGCTGCTCCCGCTCCATCTCCAAAAATTACGGAAACACTGCGTCCACGATTTGTCATATCCAATCCTAGGGATTGCACTTCGGAAGCAACAACCAAAATGTTTTTATACATTCCGGTTTTAATAAATTGATCGGCTACAGAAAGCGCATATACAAAGCCGGAACATTGATTACGAACATCTAACGCACCGACCGTTTTTAAACCCAATTCCTGTTGCAGCGCCACGCCCGGACCGGGAAAATAATAATCTGGAGAAATGGTGGCAAAAACTACAAAGTCAATATCATCATTGGAAATTCCTGAGCGTTCAATAGCAATTTTAGCCGCCTTTACACCCATTGATGTTGTTGTATCTTCACCACGAATAATGTGTCTTCTTTCTTTAATTCCTGTTCTTTCCTGAATCCATTCATCATTGGTGTCAATTATTTTTGACAAATCATCATTGGTAACTACATTATCGGGAACATAAAATCCTAAACCTGATATTTTGGAATGAAACATAATTTTTTTATTAAATTATCAAAATGGAAGAAACAAAATTAAACATTTTTAAATGGGAACGATTTTATTTTAAGAATTAAATAAATTTGTAACAAGTCGTGCTTAAGTCCGACATATCAAAAATTCAAAACCAATCTTATGAACAAACGCATTTTACTTTTGTTGATTTTCTGTTTTTCGGCTACAATTGCTGTCGCACAGGAAAACCTTACTTATCAAAAACCTTCTGCCACTATTTTGGCATTAGCCGATTATGAAAGAGCTCCGAGTGTTAGTATGGATTCCAAAAAGGAATACATGCTTTTCTCTTACCGAAGTACGTATAAAACGCTTGATGATTTGAATCAGGACGAAATACGACTGGGTGGTTTGCGTATCAATCCGATTACGAACATTGCCAGTGCGGTAAATTATGTTTCCAATTTAAAGATTAGAAAAGTAACCGATAAAACCGAAACCCAAATCAGCGGTTTGCCTGAAAATGCGCGAATTACTTATATCACTTGGTCTCCAAATGAAAAGAAAATTGCATTTACCAATACCATTGCAACCGGAGTAGAATTGTGGGTTATTGATGTAGCTTCGGCTTCCGCCAAAAAACTTACAGCAGCCAATCTTAATGCCAATCTGGGAAATCCTTACAACTGGATGAAAGATAACGAAACCTTATTGGTGAAAATGATTGCTAAAAATCGTCCTGCACTTATTGACGTCAAAAAGGATTTGCCAAAAGGCCCGACCGTTTCTGCGAGTGATGGCTCTAAATCGCAAAATAGGACTTATCCTGATTTGTTGAAAAACAAAACCGACGAAACCAATTTTGAAAACCTGATGTCTTCCGAATTGTACAAAGTTACCCTTTCGGGAAAAGTTGATTTCTTCAAAGCCAGCGATTTATACGCTGGTGAAAGTTTTTCTCCCGACGGGAATTATTTAATGATGACAACAATTCAAAAACCATTTTCCTATATCGTTCCTTATAACCGTTTTCCTCTAAAAACTGTGGTTTATGATGCTGGCGGGAAAGAAGTGAAAGTGGTGAATGAAGTTCCGCTAAACGAGGTAATTCCAAAAGGATTTTCATCGGTAAGAAAAGGTAAGAGAAGTATGGGCTGGCGAACTGACAAACCGGCAACACTCTCTTATGTTGTGGCACTTGACGAAGGTGACCAGGCAAAGAAAGCTGATTTCCGTGACGAGCTTTTCTCATGGAATGCCCCTTTTACAAGTGAGGCAACTTCTTTAATAAAAACACAGCAACGTTACGGCGGTGTTATTTGGGGTAATGAAACTACCGCTATCGTCGCTGACGATTGGTATGACACCCGAAATACAAAAACCT
>JAYURX010000384.1:0-3171 GCA_043755965.1 Flavobacterium sp.
TTAAATTCAATTTGATTTGAAGTTAAATCTTCATTATGGTAAAGAGCCGTAACATCACTAACAATCCCTTGATATTGTATTCCTCCATTTTTAAGTAAAATAGCTTTCTGACAAAGATTTTGAATAGCACCCATGTTGTGACTTACAAACAAAACTGTCCTACCCTCATTTTTAGAGACATCGCCCATTTTTCCCAAACATTTTTTCTGAAATTCCGCATCTCCGACAGCCAATACTTCATCAACAATCAGAATTTCACTTTCTAGATATGCCGCTACAGCAAAGGCCAAACGAACATACATCCCAGAGGAATAGCGTTTTACAGGAGTATCAATATATCGTTCTACTCCGGAAAAGGCAATAATTTCATCTATCTTTCTGGCAATTTCATGACGGCGCATTCCAAGAATTGCACCATTCAGATAAATATTTTCTCTACCCGTCATTTCTGGATTAAAGCCCGTGCCAACTTCAAGTAATGAAGCAATGCGTCCATTAACTTTAAAGCTCCCGGTAGTAGGTTTAGTAACTTTACTCAAAAGCTTTAGTAAGGTACTCTTTCCAGCACCATTACGGCCAATAATTCCTACTGCATCTCCTTGTTCGATTTCGAAATTGATATCTCTTAACGACCAGACATAATCACTTTCTCCTTTAAAAGTTCTATCATTTGCCTCTCCAATTTTCAGATAAGGATCTTCTTTTCCCCTTACTTTTGACCATAAGCGGTTCAAGTCATGACTTAAAGTTCCGGTACCTACCTCACCAAGTCTATATTGCTTTGATATATTTTCAGCTTTGATAGCTAATTGTTTCATGTATATTTATTTGAATTATAAAGATTTTAATTTTATACGGTATCCATAAAACTTTTTTCTACTCTGTTGTAAATCAAAATACCAATAAAAAAAAGTACAAAAATTATTATAGCGCTCAACATTAAATCAGATAACTGAAAGTATCCTGTCCCCAAATAGGCAAATCGGAAACATTCAAAAATTCCTGTCAATGGATTAATATTAAGTACCCATCCCAATCGTTCAGGCATTGCCGATCTTGGATATACAACGGGGGTAGCATACATGAAGAGTTGAATTCCAAAAGTGAGTAAAAAAACTAAATCTTTATATTTTGTAGTTAACGAAGAAAAAATCATTCCCAATCCTAAAGCAAAAGTAGCCATAAGCAAAATTAAAAAAGGAGTAATCAGTATCCACAAATTAGGATGTATTTTTTCGTCAATGAAGGTAAAATACAATACAACCATAATAAACAAACCAAATTGTATAGCGAATTTCATAAGTCCGGAAAAAACTATTGCTAAAGGCATAATTAGTCTCGGAAAATAGACTTTACCAAAAAGATTGGCATTATCCTTAAAAACGGTAGAAGTTTTAGTTAAAGCTTCCGAAAAATAGTTCCAAATGGTAATGCCTGCTAAATAAAAAGCAACCTGAGGAGCACCATCTGTAGACAATTTTGCGATCTGTCCAAAAAGCACTAAATAAACCACGGTAGTCATTAATGGTTGTATAAAAAACCAGATGGGACCCAAAATGGTTTGCTTGTAAAAAGTAACATAATCTCTTTTTACCAGCATCAGTAATAAATCTCTATAATGCCATATCTCTTTTACATTTATAGAGAATAAGTAATTTTGAGCTTTTATCTCTTCTGTCCAATTTTGCTGATTGTCCATTTTTAAATTTTATTATTAATAACTATAATTTTATTACACTGCTCCGCCCTGTCAGTCACATCTGAACCAACTAAAGACAACAAACTACCAGATTCTCTTATGTTCTATCTAGTAATTGTAACCAGAAAACCTAAATCAACTAAAAGTAGTTGAACAGTATTATTATTTATTTTTTTTACAATCCCTTCAAGACCCTGAAAAGGTCCTTGTGCTATAGTTAGAACAGCATTTTTTTGAATAACTGTTATTTCATAAGAATTAACAATGCCCTGCAAAGATTCTTGTAATGCCTCTATCTCAATAGCTCTGACTAACGCGGGCTTACCCAACCAAAACAAATACCGAACAATACCCAACACCCCGAATACTTCATCCCGCTTGTGCTCTTCAATATTAACAAATACATAAGAATTTATCAATGGCACTTCTACTTTTTTCTTTCGATCCGACCATTGCTTTATAGTCGTTACTAAAGGACAATAAGCGGCAATTCCAATGGCTATAAGTCCATCAGCAACTTTCTTTTCTTGTCGGGGTTTTGTATACAAAACATACCAAGGCATATAAAAATAATTACAAAATCATTAAATCAGACATCATATAAAACAAGCCCTTTCCCATCAAAATTAGACAAAAAAGTAAAACTAACTTTTCGCTTTATTTCTTTTTCTATTTTATCAGAGAGCTGAGCTATATAATCCATTCTTAATTCATCACCTATCAAAATCACTTCAATAACTCCTGTATCTTTTCCATTAGCATAATCACCAACCACAACAATCTTTTTCACACTTCCCATACGGTGAATAATAGTCGTAACTATAGAATCCAATCCAATGTGTTGATGAATAATTTTTTGCAATGTAGTGAATAATGGGTGCTTACTATTTGCTTTGTAGCTAACCCGATTCTGAATAGTTGCCTTCTCCAAGTAACCCGCTTCTGATAGATTATTTAGTTCTTTACGAATAGCATTGGTTGACTCATGCATTTCATCGGCCAATCCTCTCAAATGACCATTATTGGCCACATTGATAAAAAATTTTATCAATATCCGTAAACGAGTTTTAGAGGTAATAAGAGATTCTAACATGACGAACTAATAAAAACGAGTAACAAAAGTACTCGCTTTTTTACGAAATAACCAAATTAATTATAATTTATTTTAAACAACTCTTCAAACTGTAAAAAACTTAATTACAACTTTCCACAACAAACAGAAACGGTAATCCATTTTGTGAAAGCTTATGAGTTTGTGAAATAAAATCCTCATCACACCCACAACAGAAAACAGACAACAGACAACAGATAACTGAAAACCGATAACAAAAAAGACCCTCGATTTTCTCGAAGGCCTTTTTGCTTTTATTAATCTGTTACTTATCGTTTAATCACACGAAGTGTTTTAACTTCTTCGCCTTGTGTTACAACAACGTTGTAAACGCCACTTGGTAAACGATCACCGATTTTCT
>JAYURX010000385.1:0-3168 GCA_043755965.1 Flavobacterium sp.
ATTAGTAGAATTCATGACACGTGGACCAATCGTAGCAGCCATCTTGGAAAAAGACAATGCTGTTGAAGATTTCAGAACGCTAATCGGAGCTACAAACCCAGCACAAGCTGCAGAAGGAACAATCCGTAAACAATATGCAACTTCGGTTGGTGAAAATGCTGTTCACGGTTCTGATAGCGACGATAACGCTGCTATCGAAGGTGCTTTCCATTTTGCGGGAAGAGAGCAGTTTTAATCAAAAAAATATTTGACCTAAATAAAAATCCCACTTTATAAAGTGGGATTTTTGTTTTTATATCAATAATCATTTTTTTATTTCGGTAATGACCAGCTTTATGGTGGTTTTTCCAACATTTTTTCCGGTATGGGTAACCGCTGGTAGAAAAAGAGCTTCTCCCACTTTAACATCCATAGCAACCGGTGCTTGGCCTTTGTCTGTGATTTCAATTTTTCCTGCAGCTAAAACGTAAGCAACATGGTTTGGATGGCTGTGCCAAGGGATTACAGCACCTGGAGCCATTTCAAATTGTAGCACTCTTACAAATTCATTATCGAGCAGTACTTTAGTGTAATTTTTTGGTGCAAGAGGCACCGGATCCTGTGCATAAGCAGAAACACTTAATAGAATTAATAAGACTGTAAAAAGCTTTACAGCATTGTTGATCATAGTTTTCATCTTTTTATTTTTAAAGGTTACAAATCCAGTTGCATCGAAAAAATGCAACAGAAAATAATTAAATTTGTTAATAAATTATTGGACTACTCTAATGGCTTTAGTAAGTCCTTATTTTTGAGTAGTGGTGAGAAGTAAAATTTCATAAAGAATATCAAAACCAGCATACCATAATCGGTAGTTGTACATCGTGGTGGCTACATTCATTTAGTGCGAATAAGCCATAACATATACCAAGAAAAAGTAGGTTTTGCGATTTTTTAAATGGAGCTATCTCAAAATTGAGAGTACTAATTTACAAAATATAAATTGTAAATCAATAGAAATTGTAAATAAAAAGTCCCGATGAATCGGGACTTTTTGCTATTGTAAACTCTTTAAACTCTGCTCTATGGTGGCAATCTTTGCCAGGGCATCGGCTTCTTTTTTGCGCTCTGTTTCCAGCACTTTTTCGGGCGCACCGCCAACAAACTTCTCATTGGATAATTTGCCTTGTACACTGCGTAAAAAGCCTTGTGTGTATTTTAATTCTTCTGTCAGCTTAGCAATCTCGGCCGCAATATCTATATTTCCGGAAACCGGAATAAAATACTCGTTCGATTTCACTCTGTACGTCAATGCACCATCAATTTTTTCGGTGATATATTCCAAGGAAACAATGTTGCCCAATTTCATAATGGTGCTGTCAAAATATGTCGAAACCTTTTCGTTGTTTACCACTTTTAAATCGATCGCATCTTTCATCGCGATGTTTTTTTCTTTACGAATGGTTCTCAAACCCGCAATAACTTCAGAAGTAAATTCGAAATCAGTGATAAGCTTTTTGTCAAACGAAGTCATTTTTGGGTATTCCGCAATGATTAAGGCTTGGTCCGGAGTTCTATCGGCAATATATTGCCAAATTTCCTCTGTAAGGAATGGCATAAACGGATGAAGTAATTTTAAATTGGCTTCCAACATTTCAATCGCTTTATTGAAAGTAACGCTGTCAATTGGTTGTTGGTACGCGGGTTTTATCATTTCCAAAAACCACGAACAGAAATCATCCCAAACCAATTTGTAAATTGACATCAAGGCATCAGACAAACGGTATTTATCGAAATGATCTTCGATTTCTATTAATGTTTGCTGCAACTTAGCCTCAAACCATACAATGGCAACCTTTGAGCTTTCGGGTTGCTGAATATCAGCAACTTCCCAACCTTTAATCAATCTGAAGGCATTCCAAATTTTGTTTGCAAACGCTTTTCCGTTGTTGCATAATTCCTCGTCAAACATAATATCATTCCCAGCAGAAGCGCTTAAAAGTAAGCCAACACGAACACCATCGGCACCAAACTTCTCAATCAGTTCCAAAGGTTCGGGAGAATTTCCTAACGATTTTGACATTTTGCGGCGTTGTTTATCACGAACCAATCCCGTCAGATAAACATTTGAAAACGGCTTTTCACCGGTATACTCATAACCTGCAATAATCATACGCGCCACCCAGAAGAATAAAATATCCGGTCCGGTTACTAAATCATTCGTTGGGTAATAGTATTTGAAATCCTCATTTTCCGGTTCAAGAATACCACCAAAAACAGCCATTGGCCACAACCATGAGGAGAACCAAGTGTCAAGGGCGTCAGCGTCCTGACGCAAGTCAGAAGTACGAAGTTGGAGGTTAGAAGTTTTTTCTTGGGCTAATTTTAAAGCATCATCAATATTTTCGGCTACTACAAAATCTTCTTTTCCATCGCCATAGAAATAGGCCGGAATTTGTTGTCCCCACCATAACTGACGGGAAATATTCCAGTCGCGAATGTTTTCTAACCAATGACGGTAGGTATTATCAAAACGGGAAGGATAAAGCTTAATTTCCTTGGTTTCCAATACCGATTTGATAGCAGGTTTTACCAATTCTTCCATGCTTAAAAACCATTGGTCGGACAAACGAGGTTCGATTACTGCTTTGGTTCTTTCGGAAGTTCCTACTTTGTTTAAATAATTTTCTGTTTTGGCTAAAGTGCCGGTAGTTTCTAATTCCTTGGCAATTTCTTCACGAACAACAAATCGGTCTTTCCCTTGGTAATGCAATCCAAAGGAATTCAAAGAGGCATCTTCGTTGAAGATATCAATGATTTCAAGATTGTGCTTTTCGCCCAAAATTTTATCGTTCATATCGTGTGCAGGCGTTACTTTTAAACAGCCTGTTCCGAATTCAACATCAACATAGTCGTCTTCTATAATTGGCACTACCCTATTGCAAATTGGTACGATGGCGCTTTTTCCTTTCAGATGTGTAAAGCGTTCATCATTAGGGTTAATACAAACCGCAGTATCTCCGAAAATGGTTTCCGGACGCGTTGTGGCAACGGTTAGAAAATCGGATGTTCCTTCGATTTTATATTTTAAAAAGTATAGTTCTCCTTGTCTTTCTTCAAAGATTACCTCTTCGTCAGACAAGGTTGTTTTCGCTTCCGGATCCCAGTTTACCATTCGGTAACCACGAT
>JAYURX010000386.1:0-3161 GCA_043755965.1 Flavobacterium sp.
ATATACGCTTCGTTTTTGAAATGATTTATTGCGATTATATTTTGGTAAACCGCATAAAACAAATCGGGAATCGCTAAGTCATCGGTTCTTTTCTGAATACTTACTTTTTCGAAATATTGTACAGCATCATAGCTGATGTAACCAAACAAACCGTTATTGATAAACTTAAAATTGTTGTTTTCGGGTTTGAATTTGGAAGCAAAGTCTTCAATCACTTTTGGAACATTTACAGCAGTGGAAATGGCAATTTTTTCAGAAGTTCCATTAGGAAAAGAACTTACAATGCTATTATTTTCAATTTTTATTGAAGCGATAGGATTGCAGCAGATATAAGAGAAACTGTTGTCTGCCGTGTGGTAATCGCTGCTTTCGAGCAAAATGCTATTGGGAAACTTATCCCGAATCTTGAGATAAATGCTTACCGGAGTAATAGTATCGGCGAGAATTTGCTTGTAGTGCGTATGTAATTGAAACTGTTGCATATTGAAAGTTTTTAGTTGAGATGCTGAAACAAATTCAGCATAAAAAAAAGACCTGTCGTGAATGACAAGTCTTTTATATTATTTGGATAAATGATACCAATAACGGACTATTTCACGACGACTGACGTAAACTATTCCACCACCAAGTATTATTTAAAATGTTCATCATTTTGTTTTTTGTAATAAACAAATATAGGGATGTGTTTTTAATTTCCAAACAAAAAATTAAAAAAACCTCGAAAATTTCTTTCCGAGGTTTTTCATAGCAATTGTTCCCTTTTTAGAACTGTAGGTTAACAGTTAAGTCGAAATCATCATTAATAGCTTTGTCTCCAATGCTTTCAAAGAAGCTTTTAGAACCATATTTGATATCGTATTTCGTTCTGTCGATTTTTAAAACAGTTGAAGCTATATTTCCTTTCACTGCCAAATCAAAAGTTATCGGATTGGTGATTCCTTTGATTGTTAAGTCAGCAGTTACAGTGTAAACACCTTTTGCTTTTGAAGCAATTTTTTTGAATACTAAAGTTGAAGTTTTGAATTTTTCTGTACTAAAGAAATCTTCTGATTTTAAATGTCCGTCTAATTTTGTTTTCCAATCACCGGATAAATCTGTGGTTGATATCGAAGTCATATCAACAGTGAAATTTCCACCGGCAACTTTTCCTTTTGTGAAAATTAAAGCACCGTCCTGAAAATTAGCAGTTCCGGAATGTTCACCTGTTACTTTTTTCGCATTCCAGTTAATGGTGCTTTTTTCTACATTGATTTTTTTACTTTGAGCTGTAGCTATTGTTGTTCCGAATGCTACTACTAATGCGATTGCAATTGTTTTTAAATTTTTCATTGTTTTTTATATTAAGTATTGATTATAAATTTATAAATAATTCTTCCGTTGATTTGCGTACTTTAACATAGTGTTGGGTTGTATCTTCTTCATGACGATACCCAATTGCTGCTATTACTGAAGCGTTTAAACCAAGTTTGTCTAAACCAAGTATTTCATTGATTTTCTCTGGTTCAAAGCCTTCCATCGGTGTAACATCAATCTGCAATTCTGCTGCTGCATTTAGTAAATTACTTAAAGCAATATACGTTTGCTTGGCTGTCCATGTGTTTCTAGCATCTTCTGACAAGGCAGTTACTTTTAATTTCATAAAATCTGCATAACCTTGAACTGATTCCATTGGAATTCTTCTGGTTTCTATTAGATTTTGAAAATAAGCATCAATTTCTGCCTCACCAAAGTTGGTAATGTTGGCAAAAACAATTAGTTGTGAAGCATCGACAATTTGTGATTGTCCCCACGCTGCAGGTTGTAATTGTGCTCTTAATTCAGGATTTTCTACAATTAAAATTTTGTACGGTTGTAATCCATACGACGAAGCCGATAAACGAATCCCTTCTTTTAAAGTTTCAAAATCTTCTTTAGATACTTTTTTGGTAGTATCAAATTTTTTGGTTGCGTAACGCCAATTAGCGTTTGTAATAAAATTGCTCATAGTTAATTACTGATTAATATTTCGATATTTTTCTAATAAGGTATTCAATTGTTCCAATTCCTGCTGGGTCAAATTATTCGCAAAAAGCTGTTCGTGTTCAACCACAATTGGATCAAGTTCAGTGAGTATGTCTAATCCTTTTTGGGTGATAAGCACTTCAATTTTTCTGCGGTTATCAGGACAAACTTCACGCGTTACATAATCTTTTAGCAGCAATTTGTCAATCAGTCGGGTAGTGTTACTGTTTTTAGACAACATTCGTTCCTGGATAATGCACAAATTAGCAGGAGAACCTTTTTGACCACGCAAGATTCGTAACACATTATACTGCTCTCTTGAAATGTCATAAGGCTTTAAAATTTCATGAAATTTATCTCCAATTACAATTTGAGTATAGGTAAAGTTAAGAATAACTTTTTTTGCATCATTTAAAGGAACTGTCGATTTTATCACATCTTCTATTTTCATAATTGTTAGTACAATATTTGTAGGTACAAATGTAAAAGATTATTTAATTGTATATACAAATGTTATGTTATTTTTTTGTTAATTTTTTAATATAGCAGAAGTTTGCCTTTTATCAATGGGATTTGAATTTCCAAAGAAGTATATTTGTTACTCAAATAATAAATAATGAATTTACCACAAGAAGACTGGAAAACAAAATTAGAAAACGATGCTGATGCCATAATTCTGGATGTTAGAACAGAAGATGAATGGAATGAAGGTATTATTCCGAACGCCGTTTTAAATGATATATATAAAGGGCAGGGGTTTCTATATAAATTAGATGAATTAGACAAATCAAAGAACTATTATGTTTATTGTAGATCCGGTGGAAGAAGTGCCCAGGCTTGTGCTATTATGAATCAAATGGGTTTTGAAAAGACGTATAATCTGGAAGGCGGTTTCATGAAATGGAAAGGTGATGTCGCTTTTCGGGAAGAAAATTAATTAAGTCAAATGAACATTCCAACTTCAAAAAGTCCTCGTGTTGTTATTATTGGTGGCGGTTTTGCCGGAATTGCTCTAACCAAAAAACTCAGGAATAAAGATGTTCAGGTAGTGCTGATTGATAAACACAATTATCATACTTTCCAGCCTTTATTGTATCAGGTTGCTACCGGTGGATTAGAAGCCGGTTCGATTGCTTATCCCATCCGCAAAGTTATTCAGG